>NZ_AGVX02000513.1 GCF_000239155.1 Actinoalloteichus spitiensis RMV-1378 | reverse complement strand
GTCCCGCGCGCGCCGGCCTCGGCCGCGGCCGAGGCCGCCGCCAGCACGGCGCGGGTGTCCCCGCCGTCACCCGCTGCCCGTTCCGCCGCCGCCACCGCCGGCGTCAGCGCGTCCACCATGGTCTTGTCACCCACCTCGGCGCGTCCTCGGGCGACGACACCCTCCAGGGCGGCGGCCAGCGCCGCCGTGATGTCCTCGGGGCCGAGTTCCGCCCGGTCCGGCACCGCCTTCGCCGCTCGCAGCAGGGCCGTGCCGTAGAGCGGACCGGCGGCGCCACCCACCGTGGAGATCAGGGTGCTGGCGACCATCCTCAGCGCCTCGGCGGGGCTGCCCGGCCCGCCCTCGTCCAGCCTCGCCAGCACGGCGGTGAACCCCCGGGTGAGGTTCTCGCCGTGGTCGCCGTCCCCGATCGCCCGGTCGAGGTCGACCAGTTCGTCGCGGTGCTCGGTGACCACCTCCGCGGCCCGCCGGAATGCCGCCACCACCTCGTCGACGCCGCACCCCATCAGGGCCCCCAGCGCAGGGCGGGGGTGCGCACGGGGGCGTCCCACAGCGCGGTCAGTTCGTCGTCCAACCGGAGCACGCTCACACTGATACCCCGCATCTCCAGGCTGGTCACGTAGGGGCCGACCAGCCGGCGGCGCACCCTGATCCCCCGATCGGCGAGCAGCCGTTCGGCGATGCCGTGGGCCAGGTACAGCTCCAGCGGAGGGGTTCCCCCCATGGAGTTGGTGAACAGCAGGACGTCGTCCCCCGAGGTGAACGGCAGGTCGTCGAGCACGGGTTCCACGAGCCGGCGGACCAGGCCGTCCGCGGGTTCGAGCCGGATGCGTTCCCTCCCCGGTTCGCCGTGGATGCCGATCCCGACCTCGATCTCGTCCTCACCCAGCTCGAAACTGGGTCGCCCCACGTGGGGCACGACGCAGGGGGACAGCGCCAGCCCCATCGACCGCACCTGCCCGTTCACCCGGCGAGCGAGCTCGGCGCACCGGTCGAGGGAGTCGCCCCGGGCAGCGGCCGCACCGACGATCTTCTCGACGAGGACCGTTCCCCCCACCCCCCGTCGCCCGGCGGTGAAGGAGGAGTCCGTGACGGCCACGTCGTCGTCGACGACCACCGTCCGCACCTCGACGCCGTCGGCCTCGAGCAGTTCGGCGGCGGTCTCGAAGTTGAGCACGTCGCCGGTGTAGTTCTTCACCACCAGCAGGGCTCCGCCACCGGCCTCCGTCTCCCGCACGGCGGCCCGCACCTGGTCGGGGGTGGGTGAGGTGAACACCGCCCCTGGGCAGGCGGCGGCCAGCATGCCCGGGCCGACGAACCCGGAGTGCAACGGTTCATGCCCCGAACCACCCCCGGAGACGACCGCGACGGTGCCCGGTGGGGTCGGCTCCACCCGGGTGACCACGGCGGGGTCGGTGCTCACCCGGAGCAGCTCGGGATGCGCCAGGGCCAGACCTCGGAGTGCGTCGCTCACCACCGTCGAGGGGTCGTTGAGGATCTTCTTCACGCGTCGAACCTCCCTGTCGACCCGCCCGGCCCGTCCGGACGGACCCACCACCGCCCCCCTGGACGGGTGACGGCCGTCACGACCGCGACCCTACCGGTGCCGGCGGCTCCGGGTCAGGTGGAACGGCCCAGGTGGGCGGGGTCGCGGTCCGGGCGTGGCGCCCCCGGTGTTGGTCACCGCCGGTAGCGCAGGCGCAGGAGCCGGCCGAGCCGCCGCACTGCCCTGGCCCGTCCCGCGAAGGTCATCGGGTTGAGCAGGGGGCGGAACCGCCGCCGCACCACCGCCTGCGCCCTGGCGAAACCGCGGAGGCCGTCCTCCCCGTGGACCCGGCCGAAACCCGACTCGCCGGAGCCCCCGAAGGGGAGGGCGGGAACGGCGGCGAAGGTGAGGACACCGTCCACCGCGACCATGCCGGCCCGCAGCCGGGACGCGACGTCCGCCCCGGTGGCCCCGGCGAAGACGGCCGCTCCCAACGCGTGCCGCCCGGAGTTGGCCCGCGCGACGGCGGTGTCGAGGTCGGGAACGCGGTGGACGACGAGGACCGGCCCGGAGGTCTCCTCCGCACTGACCAGCGCCTCCTCCGGCACGTCGACGAGGACCACCGGTTCGACGTACGGCGGCCGGACGGAGTTCACCCCGCCGACCAGCGCCCGGCCTCCCCGCTCCAGCGCGTCGGCGAGGTGGCGGCGTACGACGTCGACCTGGGCCGGGTCGGTCATCGGCCCGTAGTCGGCGTGTGGTTCCCCACCGGGTCGCACCCGCGCCACCCGCTCCGCGAGCAGGCGGAGGAACTCCTCCGCGACCGCCTCCACCACGTAGACCCGCTCCACCGACACGCACACCTGACCGGCGTGGGACAAACCGCCCCAGGTGGCCGCGTCGGCGGCGCGCTCCAGGTCGGCGTTCTCCCCGACGACGAGGGCGTCCTTCCCGCCGCACTCCAGCACGACGGGGGTGAGGCTGTCGGCGCAGGCGTGGAGGACGGCCCGCCCCGTCCTCGCCGAGCCGGTGAAGGAGATCTTGTCCACGCCGGACCGGCACAGCGCCGCCCCGGTGTCACCCGCTCCGGTGACGGTGTGCAGCAGCTCGCGCTCCGGCACGCTCTCGGCGAGCGAGGCGGCCAGCCACCGCCCCACTCCCGGCGTGAGCTCGCTGGGCTTGAACACGACGGTGTTCCCGGCGGCGAGTGCGTAGGCGATGCTGCCCATCGGGGTGAGCACGGGGAAGTTCCAGGGACCGATGACGCCGACGACGCCGAGCGGGAGGTACTCGAGCGTGGAGACCTGGTTGGCCATCAGCCATCCCGATGGCACCCGGCGTCGCCCGAGCACCCGTTCCGCGTGCCGGGCCGCCCAGCTGAGGTGTTCGACGGCCACCGTCACCTCGACCCGGGCGTCGTCGACCGGTTTGCCCGTCTCGGCGCAGACGAGGTGGGCGAGCTCGTCGAAGTGGCGGACGAGGTGCCGGCGCCACGCGGCGAGCCGGGCGGCACGCCCGCCGAACCCGAGCCCCGCCCACCACTCGCCGGCCGCGCGGGCCGAGGCGACCGTGTTCTCGACCTCCTCGGGTGTCCGCAGCGCGTAGTGGCCGACGGTCTCCCCCGTCCGGGGGTCGACGGAGGTGAAGCGCCGCGCCCCCGGGCCCGTCACCGGCTCGCCGGTGACTCTCTCGTGCCCGGCCCCGCCGGCCCCCGTCATGCTGCTGGTCTGGCCTGGCACGGGGTGCGGCATGGTGCTTCCTCCCAGGGGCCGGGGAACGTCGTGGGCCGTCAGCCCAGGTCGCGTGTCGGCGACGTCGCGGTCGTCACAGATCATGTTCCGGCCATGGTCCATTCCGCACCCGATCACCGGCGGCCAGGGTGAAGATCCGACGAACGGGTGACGGGACGCGCGGCGGTCAGGCTCCCGGCGCGTCAGTCCGAGGGTGGCAGCGCCGGCCTGACCTCCTGGGCCGCCGCGAACGCACCGGCGCAGACGTCTGCGCCCTCCCGCAGGACGTCGTCCATCACCACCCGGACGACCTCGGACTCGAACGGTCCTCCACTGGTGGTCCGGTGCAACCAGCTGATCTCACACTGGGGGTAGACGATGTCGGAACGTTCGCGGTAGGCGGTCGCCCCGGCCACCTCCACCTCCTCGGTGGCCACGTCGTTGGCGGGGTCCGCTCGCTGGGCGAACTCGACGAAGAGGGACGGGCCGCCCAGCGCCCCCCAGCGGCACCGGTACAGGCCGTCCGGCCGCGACTCCTGGCCGGGGCCCAGGATGTCCTCCACGACCTCCGGTGGCACGAGAGCGCAGGGGTCCCGTTCGAGCAGCGTGCCGTCCGGGGTGTCCATCAGCGGTGGGTCCTCGCGCAGTCGTTCCACTGCCGCCCGCGCCAGTTCGCCACCCCGGTCGCACAGGTCCTCCCCGGGGCCGTCGACCAGCACGGTCAGCGCCCGGGGGTGTTCTCCCTCGCTGGTGAGCACCCGCACCGTGCAGGTCCCGCCGGACCCGCTGCCCATCGACTGCACGTAGGTGGTGAGCCCGGCGATGTCCTCGGCCGCCTCCGGCGCGACGAGGAGCGGGGTGTCCCCGAGCTGCAGGGACACGTTCACGGAGCGGCTCTCCAGGAGCTGGTACCCGAAGCAGCGGTCCCAGCCGGAGTTGACGAGGGTCAGGTCGTCGGCCCACGGCGCGAGCGACCCGGGGTCGATCAGCGCGCACGGATCGACCCGCCGTTGCGCTTCGAGGGTCAGCGCCGGGTCCTGCGGCTTGTTCCACTCCGCCGCGACCCCCGGGTCGACCGGTGCTGGTTCCATCGGGACCGTGCTCCGGGCCGAGACGGTCTTGGTCAGGTCGGGTGTCGCTCCACAGCCGGCCGCGACGAGGGACACGAGCACGGCCGCTGCCAGGAGCGGGGAGACGGGACCGGTTCGACGCACAGGCACGTCTGCACGCTAGCCGCTCGTGGCCGCGAGCGGGCGTGCTACGGGCAACCGAGGCCCCGTCGGAAGCGCGCGCCTCGGCGCCGCTCGGCGACCGGAGGGCTCCGCTTTCGTGTCGTCGGCCTGGGCGGGGCCGGCCCAACCACCCCCGGTCACCCCCGCCCCTGGTGGGGTGGGTCCCAGGCGTCCCGAGTGGGCAACGGCACGCGGTTCCACTCGGCCCGGAGCGCGTCGCGGGCGGGGCGGACACCGGGTTCCTCCCCCGACCACCGCAGGGCCGGGTCCTCCCGGCGGCGGGAGACGGGCGTGCGCGTCGACCAGCCATGCCGGTCGCGGGGTGTCGAACGGGGGCTCGGGGCGAGGGACGACAACAGCGGCCACGCGGTGTCGTCGGACCGCTCGCGGGGTTCCGGCGTGCGCGGGCGGCACGGCGGGGCAGGGCGCGTCCCCACCGCTCGCCCCTCCGGCTGGTGAGGAGCCCCGGGTAGGCCGGCCGCGTCCACGTGCCTCCTCGTTCGCGACCTGGTTCGACGGTCACGACCGGGTCGGCGGCGCGGCGGTCAGGTGTTGAGCGACCAGACGGCGGCGTTCAACAGGGCCGCGTACCCCACCCACAGCAGGTAGGGCACCAGCAGCACCGCCGCCGTCCGGCGGAGCCGGGCGAACAGCCCCACGAGGACGGCCACGACGACGAACAGCACGACGATGTCGAGCAACGCGAGGCCGTACCGTCCGGCGGCGAAGAACAACGGCGTCCACGCGGCGTTGAGCACGAGCTGCGCGCCGAACAGCGCGAGGGCGGTCCGGGCCCCGGTGGCCCCGTGCCGCCGCCAGACCAACCAGCCCGAGACCGCGATCAACACGTAGAGCGCCGTCCACACGGGCCCGAAGAGCCAGGACGGCGGCGCCCACGGCGGCAGTTCGAGCGCCGCGTAGTCCTCTGCGGCGGATCTCGAGGCGAACGAGCCGACCGCCGCGGTCGCCGCGACGGCGGCGACGAAGACGAGCAGCCCACGTCCGGGGTGCGCGGGCGAGTGACCTGGAGCGGCGTCGACCGGCATTCCTCCAGGTTAGGGCTACTCCGGCCGCCGGTGTTCCCGACGCCCCGGGGTCAGAACAGGCGGAACTCGTCGGGTTCGATGCCCCGCAGGGCGTCGTAGTCGAGGGTGACGCAGCGGATACCCCGGTCCTCGGCCAGCACCCGGGCCTGGGGCCTGATGATCTGGGCCGCGAAGACGCCCCGCACCGGGGCGAGCAGGGGGTCGCGGTTGAGCAGGTCCAGGTACCGGGTCAGTTGTTCGACGCCGTCGATCTCACCGCGGCGCTTGATCTCCACGGCCACCGTGGCTCCGCCGTCGTCACGGCAGAGCAGGTCGACCGGGCCGATGGCGGTGGGGTACTCGCGGCGCACCAGCGACCAGCCCTCCCCGAGGGTGGTGACGTGCTCGGCGAGCAGCTCCTGGAGGTGCGCCTCGACCCCGTCCTTGACCAGGCCCGGTTCCGGCCCCAGCTCGTGCTTGCTGTCGTGCAGGACCTCGTTGATGGTGATGACGAGCTTTTCGCCGGCCTTGTTCTGCACGGTCCACACGTCGGGGTCCTCGATCAGCCAGCAGGGCGGGCTCATCCAGTTCAGCGGTTTGTACGCGCGGTCGTCGGAGTGGACCGACACGGACCCGTCCGCCTTGATCAGCAGGAGCCTGGTGGCCTTCGGCAGATGAGCGGTGAGCCGGCCGACGTAGTCCACCTGGCACTGGGCGATCACGAGACGCACCCGGCACAGCCTAGATGTCCCGTCAACGCCCTCGCGCGCGCCCCGCCGGCCGGCTTTCCGGCTCACTGCCCCGTGTAGAGGAGGAGGTTGGGCGAACCCGCCTGCGGGTCCTCGACCACGTCCGGCGTCGCGGCGTCGGCGAGGGCCGCTCCGATCTCCTCCGGCGTGGCCTCGGGGCTCTCCGCCAGGAGCAGGGCGGCGGCGCCCGCGACGTGGGGTGAGGCCATCGACGTCCCGCTGATGGTGTTGGTGGCGTCCTCCCCGTCGATCCAGGCCGAGGTGATGTCGACTCCCGGTGCGAACAGGTCGAGGCACTCCCCCCAGTTGGAGAAGTAGGCGCGACCGTCCTCGGCGTCGGTGGCCCCGACCGTCACGGCTTCCTCAACCCTGGCCGGTGAGGTCCCGCAGGCGTCGGTGTTGGAGTTGCCCCCGGCCACGACGTAGGTGACGCCGGCGGCCACGGAGTTGGTGACGGCCTCGTCGATGGCGGTGGCTCCGGCGCTGCCCAGGCTCATGTTGGCCACCGCGGGCGCCTGGGCGTTCTCGGTGACCCAGTCGATGCCCGCGATCACCCCGGAGCTCGTGCCGGATCCGTCGCAGCCGAGCACCCGCACCGAGTAGAGGTCGACACCCTTGGCCACCCCGAACTCCTCGCCGCCGATGGTCCCCGCGACGTGGGTGCCGTGGCCGTTGCAGTCCTCGCCCTCCTGGCCGTCGTCGACCGCGTCGAACCCGAGCCGGGCTCGACCGCCGAAGTCGGCGTGGCCGTGGTTGATGCCGGTGTCGAGGACGTAGACGGCGACCTCGTCGGCGGTGGACTGGTACTCGTAGACCCCGTCGAGGGGGAGTTCCCGCTGGTCGATCCGGTCCAACCCCCAGGTGGGGTCCTCCTGGACATCGGTGAGCCGCACCCGCTGGTCCTGCTCGACGAGCGCGACGCCGGGTTCGGCGGCCAGCAGCGACGCTTCGGCGTCGTCCAGGCTGACGGCGAACCCGCGCAGCGCCGTCCGGTAGGTCATCTCCACGGAGCCGCCGAACTTGGCGGCCAGGTCGCCGGCCGTTCCGACGACGTCCTGGGCGGAGACCGCGTCGTCCAGAACCACGATGTACCGGCCGGGCACCGCGTCCGGGCTCTCGGTGCCGAGCACGTCGCCTCGGGGGACTTCCGCCGCGAGTGCCGTTGCGGGTAGTGCCCCGGCGAGCGACACCGCCCCCAGGACCGCCACCGCTTTGACCCATGAGTCGTTCATTGCCACTCCTCCCCGTCGATCAGTCAGGAAATTTCCAACAAGACCGACTACTCGTAAGGGAAAGATTGACATTCGACCGGCGGTTCGCGGAATGCCTTCGCGTTCGTCAGGCAACGCTGTACCCCTTCGAATGAGGGGTCTCACCCGTTCGGCCAGGGCGGCACTCACCAGCGGTGGCGAGAACTGCACCGATCGGATCACAGTCTCCACATCGGAGCAACGGCTTCCGGTTCCCGGGACCGCCACCCCGGTCTTGGCACCCTCCCCGCCAGAGGGCAGGATCTTCGGCCGTGGACACGCTCGACAGCCGCCAGGTGTACGCGAACCCGTGGATGAGCATCCGGGAGGACACCATCCGACGTCAGGACGGGTCGGTCGGGATGTACGGGGTCATCGACAAGCCGCCGTTCGCGCTGGTGATCCCGGAGGACGGGGAGCGGCTGTTCCTCGTCGAGCAGTTCCGGTACCCGCTGGGCCGGCGGTGCTGGGAGTTCCCGCAGGGCACGGCGCCGGACCAGCTGGAGCTCCCGCCGAGGCAACTGGCCGAACGCGAACTCCGCGAGGAGACCGGGCTGCGGGCGGGCCAGCTGACCCAACTCGGGACGCTCGACCTCGCCCCGGGGCTGAGCAGCCAGCGTGGTGCGGTGTTCCTGGCCACCAGCCTGACCATGGGCGTGCACCAGCGGGAGCACGAGGAGCAGGACATGCGTGCCGCCTGGTTCACCCACGAACGGTTCCGGGAGATGGTGGCCGCCGGCGAGATCACCGACGCCCAGTCCATCGCGGCGTACTCGCTGCTCCTGCTGCACCGGGCGGGAGTCGGCGCCGCGGAGTGACCGGCGCCCGCTCCCACCCGCTCAGGTCTCGTCGAGCACGGACTCCAGGAAGGTCCGGGTGCGCTCCTGCTTCGGGTCGTCGAACATCTCGGCGGGGGGAGCCGCCTCGATGATCCTTCCCTGGTCGAACATGAGAACCCGGTGGGAGACGTCCCGGGCGAACTTCATCGCGTGGGTGACGCAGAGCATGGTGATGTCACTGCTCAGCGCGACGTCGCGGAGCACGTCGAGCACCTCGGCGGCCAACTCCGGGTCCAGCGCCGAGGTGACCTCGTCGAGCAGCAGGATGTCCGGGTCCATGGCCAGTGCCCTGGCGATCGCCACCCGCTGCTGCTGACCGCCGGAGAGCTGCGACGGGTACGCCCGCAGCTTGTCACCGAGCCCGACCATGTCGAGCAGTTCCTTCGCCCGCTCCTCCGCCTCGTCCTGGGAACGGCCCAGCACGTGCACCGGGGCCTCGGTGACGTTGCGCAGGACCCGCATGTTCGGGAACAGGTTGTACTGCTGGAACACCATGGTGATCCGGCCGCGCACCTTGCGGATGTGCTGCTCCCCCGCGCTGACCAGCTCACCGTTCCGCTGCTCGTGGTAGAGGTAGTCCTCCCCCACCCTGATCCGGCCGGAGTCCGGCTTGGTCAGCGTCATGAGCATGCGCAGGATGGTGGTCTTCCCCGAACCGCTCGGCCCGATCAGCGTCACCCGCTCGCCGGATCCGACCGAGAACGACAGGTCGTCGAGGACGACGTTCTTCCCGAATCGCTTGCTGATCTGGTCGAAGACGATGAACCCGTCGTCGCTGGTCGCTTTCTCCCCCGGCGAGCCGGCCGCCGCGGCACTGGGCTCGGTCATGTCGAATCCTCTCGGTCTCACGAAGAACGGTGGGGTGGTGCGGGCGGCGGATCAGGCCGCGCGGACGGTGCCGAAACGGCGCTCGAAGATGCGGGCGATCCACGACATCACCAGCGCGGTCGCCAGGTAGAGGATGCCGGCGACGGTGATGGGTTCCGGGTAGCGGAAGGTCTCCGACCCGATGCCCTGGGCGGTGGTCAGCATCTCCGGCAGCGTGATGACGATGAGCTGCGGGGTGTCCTTGAACATCGCGATCACGTAGTTGCCCAGGGCCGGCGCCGAGCGCGGGATCGCCTGCGGCAGGATCACGCTCGTCCAGGTGCGGCGGGCCGGCAGGTTCAGCGCCTTCGCCGCCTCCCACTGGCCCTGGGGAACACCGTCGATGCCGGCTCGGTAGACCTCGGAGATGTAGGTCGCGTAGTGCACGCCCAGTCCGATGGCTCCGGTCATCAGGGTGGAGAGGTGCACGTCGAACTGCGGCAGCACGTAGAACAGGAAGAACAGCTGCACGAGCAGCGGGGTCGACCGGATGAACTCCACGACCAGCCCCACCGGGGCGGAGATCCAGACCAGCCGGCTGCGCCGCAGCAGGGCGAAGACCAGGCCGAGCACCAGGGCGATCAGGTAGCCGATGACGGTCGCCTGGAGGGCGATGACCAGCCCGTCGAGCAGCCGGGGGAAGGAGTCCCAGAAGATCTGCCAGTCCCAGTTCATGCGGAGGCCTCCGTCCTGCGGAAGATGCGGGCGATCATGCCCGGCGGCACTGTCCGTCCCAGCGAGGCGGCGGCACGCCGCTCCAGCAGCCGCATGAGCGTGGTGAAGACCAGGGCGATCAGGCCGTAGGCGACCAGGAGCAGGCCGAAGGTGCCGGCGGTGTTGCCGGTGGAGGCGCGCACGAGCTGCGCCCCGAAGGTGAGGTCGGACAGGAAGACGACCGAGACCAGGGCGGTGGCCTTGAGCAGCTCGATCAGGTTGTTGCTGAAGGAGGGGATCATCGCCACGACCGCCTGCGGCAGGACCACCTTGCGCATCCGCTGCCACGGCGTGAAGTTGAGCGCGATCGCCGCCTCGATCTGGCTGCGCGGCACGGCCCGCACCGCCCCGCGCACCACCTCGGCGCCGTAGGCGCCGATGTTGAGGGCGAGCGCGAGGACACCGGCGAACAGCGGCGCCAGCTGGACCCCGAAGACCGTCGGGAGCACGAAGATCAACCAGAAGAGCACCACCAGCGCCGACAGGCCCCGGAAAGCCTCGGTGTAGGCGAATCCCATTCCCCGCAACAGTTTGTTCCCGCTGAGCCGGGCCAACCCGGCCGCGAAGGCGAACACCAGTCCCAGTACCGCCCCGAATATCGTGAGTTGAAGGGTGACAAGCAACCCTTCGAACATGTAGTTCCAGAGACCCGCGGACATCTGCGCGAACTCCTTCTCGTCAGGACACCGGCGCGCTGCACAGTTCGTCGGCGGTCAGATCAGTCATCTCTGCCTCGGTGAAGCCGAACGGCTCGACGATTTCCAGCAGTTCTCCCGTGCTCTTCATGTCGGCGAGTTCGCGGTTGAAGTCGTTGACGATGTTCCCCTGGTCCTTCCGGAACCCGAAGGCACCCGCTCCGTGCTGTTCCACCCCGTCGACGACGGCGACGAACGGAGGCCCGAGTTCCAGCGGCGTGCCGGGGCGGGCTTCCAGCGCCGAGCGCAACGAGAGACCGGTGAGCAGGAACGCGTCCGCCCGTCCCGCCAGCACGCCGTCGAAACCCGAGGGCTGGTCCGGGAACACCACGATGCGGCTGTCCGGTACCCCGATGTCCCGGGCGATGCCCTGCTCGACGCCACCGACGATGACCCCGATCACCGCGTCGTCGCGCTGCACGAAGTCCTCGACCGTGCTCAGGCCCTTGGGATTGCCCTCGGGGAGCAGCAGGTTGTAGGGGGCGTTGTAGTCCGGGTTCGTGAAGCGGATCTGCTCGCAGCGCGCCGGCGTGATGTACATGCCGGCGGCGATCACGTCGAACAGGCCCGCGTTGAGACCAGGGATCAGCGAGCTGAAGTCGGCGAGCTTCGGCACGAACTCCTCGACACCGAGCCGGCGGAAGATCGCCTTCCCCACCTCGGAGGCCTGGCCGGTGAGGTTCCCCTCACCGTCGATGTAGGCGAAGGGGCGCTCGTTGGCGAACCCCATTCGGACGCTGCCCCGGCTGCGGAGCTCGTCGAGCAGGCGCCCGCCCTCCGTGGTGGCCTGGAGATCCACTCGACTGCACCCGGTCGCGGCTCCCGCGCCGAGTCCGACCACCAGCAATCCGCCTGCCGCACCCCGGAGGAAGTTTCGTCGGTTGACGTTCGCAGCAGACACAGCGGGCCGCTCCCTACTTGGTAACAGGTGACGCCGGGTTCCCGATTACCCGGGTGACCCGGCGCTCCGAACCTAGGCCGCGTCTTCCCCTCGGTCAAAGACGACGGTTCACACGGTCAGGCGACGTTATCGGAACGAGATTCACGATTCACCCCGCGAGCGACAAAGATCGTCGCGTCAAAAACTCTGCGTTACCAGCGAATTCACCCATTCGGCTGACATCGTCCAGCCACTGTGATATATGGGTCTCGTTTTGATTACGATCAGCTGGGCGCGCTCCGGCTGCGCACCGGGGGAGAACGGTCACGTTTCGTGATCGGCACCGCGTTCCCCACCCGGGAAACGACCCGGACGCGATCAGGAAACGGTTCGGCAATGCATGCGGGAAGAATACGTGTGGAACGCCACTCGGTGGGTACTCCCACACCGTGCGACCACTGCCACGCTCCCGCTGGCGTGCGGGAACGGAACGACACCACCCCCCGTCGACGAACGCCGAGCCCGTCGCGACACACCCCGGGCGTCGCGACACACCCCGGGCCCCGAGGAGCAGTCGTCGAGGGTCCGCCCAGCGCGGGACGGCCGGCTCCCGGCCGGACATCTCCCGGCTCGGGCGCGAGGCGTCGACGGGCTCACGCCGCCAGCGGGCCACGTCCGACAGCCCACCGCCGAACCACCCCTGGCCACGGCCCGGCCCCGAAAGCGGCGGCCGGCCGGTGAGGTGGTCGTCCGTCACCGCCAACCCCGGGGCGCACCCCGGCCCTCGGGCGGCCCGCCGGTCGCGGGCGACCTCGCGAGGGGAGGAGCGCGTGGGCACGGCCCAGTCCGAGCTGGCGGGCCACCGCACACCCGGGAACGGGCTCCGATCACCGCACCGCGACACGGCGGGTCCACCGGACCGGCGGGGCGGCCTGCGAGCGGCGGGGCGGGGCGTGGTGGC
>NZ_AGVX02000514.1 GCF_000239155.1 Actinoalloteichus spitiensis RMV-1378 | reverse complement strand
GCCGCGCCACCGCCCGGGACGGCGAACCGCGCCCCCCGGGCCGGCCCGCCCACACCGCGCGGACGGCCGTCCCGCTGCGGGTCCGGTCGCTGACCGTCCGCTTCGCCGGACTGGTCGCCCTGGACGACGTCGACCTGACCGTGGAACCCGGCAGCCTGCACGCCGTCATCGGCCCCAACGGCGCCGGCAAGTCCACCTTCTTCAACGTCCTCTCCGGAGTGTGCCGCGCGGCGGCCGGCAGCGCCGTCCTCGGTGACCACGACCTCACCCGCACCCCGCCGCACCGGATCGCGGCACTCGGCGTGGCCCGCACCTTCCAGAACGTCGTCCTCGCCCGGGGCACCGTCTCCGACAACCTGATGCTCGGCCGGCACGTCCTCACCGGAGCCGGCCTGCTGGCCTCCGCGCTGCGGCTGCCCGGCGCGGTCCGGGAGGAACGGGCCCACCGCGCCCGGGTGCGGGAGGTCGCCGAGCTCGTCGGCCTCGGTGACCTCACCGACGCCCCCGTGGACCTGCTGTCCTACGGGGACCGCAAACGCGTCGAACTCGCCAGGGCGCTGTGCATGGAACCCCGGCTGCTGCTGCTCGACGAGCCGGTGGCCGGGATGAACGGCGCCGAGCGGCGGCGCATGGTCGACCTCATCTCCCGGGTCCGCAGCGAACTGGCCCCGTCCATCCTGCTCGTCGAACACGACATGCCGCTGGTCATGGGCCTGGCCGACGAGGTCACCGTCCTCGACTTCGGCAGCCGCGTCGCCACCGGGCCCCCCGAGCGGGTGCGCGGCGACCCC
>NZ_AGVX02000515.1 GCF_000239155.1 Actinoalloteichus spitiensis RMV-1378 | reverse complement strand
GGGCCGGCCGCGCCCCCGGCGGGTGGCCGCACCCGGGCGGGCGGACGCCACCACGCCGCTCCGCCCGTCGTCCCGGCCCCCCCGGCCGGCGCGGACCAGGCGCGGCCCGGAGGCGCTCCGAACGCTGAACCGCACCGCAGGACCGTCGGACCACGGTGGGCGGTCGGCCACCGTGGCGTTGGAGGAGGACCGATGACCGAGAAGATCCAGGACCCGGTCTCGCCGGACCGCGAACGGGCCGCCGGGCCCGCCGTGCGGGCGGCCTCGGTGGGCGGACCGGCCCAGGACCACCAGGACGAGGCCAGGCCGGACGCGGAGGGCACCGGCCTGTACGGAGCGGACGCGCCCGCCGGGATGGCGCGGCGCACGGCCCGGACCCTGCGGCGGCTCGCCGCGCTCCGCGGGGTCCGCACGACGGTCACCCTGGCCATCCTGGTGATCGCCGCCGTGATCGTGACGCGGGGGCTGTGGGACCAGCGGGGGGAGATCGGCGACGCGGCGCGGGACCTCAGTCCCCTGGTCGTACTGCTCTCCTTCCTCCCCGCCCTGCTCGGCGTGGCGCTGATGGCGTTGGCCTGGCGTGAACCCCTCCAGGCGCTGTCCACCACCCTGGGAGCACGGGACACCGTCCGGCTGTACGCGGTGGGGGTGCTGGGCAAGTACGTTCCCGGCCTGGTGTGGTCGGTCGTGCTCCAGGCCTCGCTGGCCGCGCGTCACCGGGTCACCGCCACCCACCTCACCGCCGCTTTCGGCGCGTTCCTCATGGTCTCGCTGACAGCGGGGATCGTGGTGGCGCTTCCCGTGTCCGCGCTGATGTTCGACGGCGGGGTGCTGCTGCTGCTCGGCGGCCTGGCCGGTGCCGCCGCGTCCCTCGTGCTCATCCCGTGGTCGCTGGCGCTCTGCCTCCGGTGGGCCGCCCGGCTCCGCCCACTGCGGTCCAGACTGGTGCCGGTGGCCATCGCCCCGCTGCGCCGTGGCGTGTGGATCTGCTCGTTGTTCTGGTTGGTCACGGGCGCGCACCTCTGGGTGCTGGCCGTCGGCTTGGGCGCCGATCCCGTCGAGGCGGTCCTGCCCGCGGTGGGTGGTTTCGCGTTGGCGACGGTGGCCGGCAACATCGCCTTCATCGTGCCGGACGGCCTCGGCATCCGCGAGGGAGTGCTGGTCGCGCTCCTGACCACCTGCCTGCCGCTGGGGGCGGCGGTCGTGGCGGCCACGGCCAGCCGGGTGCTGCTGGTCCTCGCGGACGTGGTGTTCTTCCTGTGGGGTACCTGGTCCGTCCGGCGGGACGCCCGGCGCGGTGTCCTGCCCAGCCGCCCGGCGACGCTCGGAACCTCGTCCTGATCCTCCCGGGGTGGCCCGGCCGGTCCCACCGCGCCCCC
>NZ_AGVX02000516.1 GCF_000239155.1 Actinoalloteichus spitiensis RMV-1378 | reverse complement strand
GGCTGACGCGGTCAGCCGCCGTCGCTGGGCGGCCCGAACGCCGGCGCGCGGAGCGCGGACGTCGTCGGTCAGCCGACGTGGCCGTCGATCCACCCGGCGAGGGCGGTCACGTTCCCGTAGATGGACGGCCCGGTCGCGCAGACCGGGCTGTTGTTGCCGGAGCGGCTGGTGGCGCCGACCAGCTCCCAGCCGGAGCCGGTGGACCTGATCTGCGGCCCGCCGGAGTCGCCGTAGCAGGCACCGGCGTTCCCGCCCGGGTTGTCGGTGCACAGTTCGGTGGCCGGGACCGTGTCGCGGCAGGAGGACGCGGGCACGATCTGGGTGTCCAGCTGCTGCAGGGTGACTGGTGGCCCGCACTGCCCGGCCGGGCACGCGTCGCCCCATCCGAGCAGCCTGGTCGGGGTTCCGGGGCCACCGGCGCTCGTCGCGATGGGGATCGGTTCCTGGGCCACCGGGCTGGCGAGCCGCACGAGCGCGATGTCGTACCCGAGCTGCTGGTCGTGACGGGTGGATGACGAACTGGCTCGTGCCGACGAGGGTGCCCCCGGTGGTGCGGTCGACGCTGCCGACGCGGGCGCGCACACCCGAGGGTGAGTTGGCCGTCAGGCAGTGCGCGGCGGTCACCACCCAGTCCTCGCGGATCAGCGAGCCGCCGCAGAAGTGGCTTCCGCTCGTGCCCTGGAGGGAGACCATGAACGGGTAGGTCTCGGTGGCGTCCTCACCGCCGACGATCAGCGGGCGCACCGTCGAGTCCTCGGGCTCGGTGCTCGCCGTGGCGACGGCGGTCGACCCGAGGAAGGCCGCGGCGGCGGTGACCATCGCGGCGAGCGCTCTGCGCAGCGTCCTGCGTTGTCCTTTCCGGCAGGGGAGAAGGGAACAACCTGACGCTAGGCGCGCCGTCGACGTGCGGTAAGGGGCCGAAACCCGCAACCGGGCTGCGCCGTTCCGACGTCCGCACCGGCCAACACCGGGCCAGGCCCGCCGCTGGGCCGGCGGCCGGTGATCACGGCAACGGGGGAGGGGGGAGGAGCTCGGCGACGTTGCTGTCGAAGTCCACCGAGGAGAACGCCCGCAGTTTCGCCAGCCGGTGGTAGCCCTCGATCATCCGCACCGTGCCCGACTTGGACCGCATCACGATGGAGTGGGTGGTGCAGCCGCCGGCCCGGTAGCGGACGCCGCGCAGCAGGTCGCCGTCGGTGACCCCGGTGGCGCAGAAGAAGGCGTTGTCGCCCGCCACCAGGTCCTCGGTCTCCAGGACGCGGGAGAGGTCATGGCCGTCGCCGGTGGCCCGTTCCCGTTCGGCGTCGTCCTTCGGCCACAACCTGCCCTGGATGGCTCCGCCCAGGCACTTGAGCGCGCAGGCGGCGATGATGCCCTCCGGGGTTCCGCCGATGCCGAGCAGCATGTCGATGCCGGTGTCGGGGCGGGCGGCGGCGATGGCACCGGCCACGTCACCGTCGGAGATGAAGTAGACGCGGGCCCCCGCCGCGCGGACCTCCTCCACGATCTTCTGGTGCCGGGGCCGGTCGAGCACGCAGACCGTCACGTCCGAGACGTGGATCTGCTTCGCGCGCGCCACCCGGCGGATGTTCTCCGCGACGGGCGCGGTGATGTCCACCACGGCGGCGGCCTCGGGGCCGACCGCGAGCTTCTCCATGTAGAAGACGGCGGACGGGTCGAACATCGCGCCGCGTTCGGCGACCGCGAGGACGGCCAGGGCGTTGGGCATCCCCTTGCTCATCAGGGTGGTGCCGTCGATCGGGTCGACGGCCACGTCGCAGTGCGGGCCGTCCCCGTTCCCGACGTGCTCCCCGTTGTAGAGCATCGGGGCCTCGTCCTTCTCGCCCTCCCCGATCACCACGACGCCGCGCATCGAGACGGTGCCGATCAGGGTGCGCATGGCGTCCACTGCCGCCTGGTCGCCGCCGTTCTTGTCGCCCCGGCCGACCCAGCGGCCACTGGCCATCGCCGCCGCCTCGGTCACACGAACGAGTTCCATGGCGAGGTTGCGGTCCGGTGTGGCCCCGGATCGAGCCTGGTTCTCGGCACCCTCCGTGCCCGGCGTGGCGGCTGGTGGTGTGCTCATGGCGTCTCCTGACGATCGGCGCCGGTAGGCGCGCATACCCAGCGTGGTCGATGGTGGCAGAACCGGCGGGGTCCGGCATCGACGAGCCGGCGGTTGATCGAACAAGGTGGCGGCGACCACAACCAGGATGGTGCGCGGGTCGCCGCCGGGCACGCCGGCTAACCGGATCAGCTCCGCGCGGGCTCGGGTTCCGGGCGCGTCCTGATCGGCTGCCGAGGGCGGGCGACCAGCAGCTTGCTCAACGGGCTGCGCAGCAGGACCTCGACCACCACCAGGGTGATGGCGAAGGTGGCCAGCACCAACAGGGAACTCCGGACCAGGGTGGAGTTCGGGAAGGTCTCGAACAGCCAGCTGCCGAAGCCGAGGCGGTGCAGCACGTCGATGAGGATCGGGTGCGCGGCGTACACGCCGAACGCCCGGACGGCTCCCAGGTCGACGGCCCGGCCGACCAGGCCGCTGCCGTCGCCCCTGCGCTCGTTCCACGCGGAGGCCACCAGGTAGAGCGCGATGATGGACACGACCGCCCAGGCCAGCATGGACGGGTGCTGGGCGGAGGCGGCGAGGTGCGGAGCGACGCCCTGCCCGCTCCGGTAGAGGTACACGCCGGTGCTGATGGCGAGGCCGACCAGGATCACCGGCAGCATCAGCACCCAGTTGCGCGTCACCCAGGCGTGCGCCCGGTCGAAGTGCACGGCGGCCAGCGCCCCCATCGCCGCGAACAGCACGTACATCGGGAACAGCTTCCAGACGTGCTGGTGCAGCAGCACCAGCGCCGGGTGCTGCGGCCCGGGGAGCACCGTCACCCACAGCATGGCGGCGAGCTGGATCGCGATCGCCCCGCACAGCAATTTGCCGTGGTGACCGGTGGTCTTCCTCACGAGCCAGCGGAGGACGGGGAACAGCAGGTAGATCTGCATGGAGATCAACAGGAAGTACAGGTGGTACTTCGCGTCGCCCTTGACGATCTGGAGGACGGTGTCGTAGGCCACCGCCTGCCAGCCGGGCCAGGGGTCCGCGCTGCGGACGAGGGGTTCCCAGACGGAGTAGATCACCGACCAGAGCAGGTAAGGCAGCACCACGAGTCCGAAGCGGCGGCGCCAGAAGGTGGTGGCCTTCGTGTCCCGGTGGTAGTAGCCGAGGAACAGGACGAAGACCGTGATGAACACGAACCCGTAGCGGGTGTAGTGCATCAACATCGAGAGCCCGGCCATCTGCCGGTCGATGTCGGGGCCGTAGTTGATGGTGCCCACCGCGTGCACCATGACGACGCAGGAGAACAGAACGACCCGCATGAAGTCGATGCTGTAGTTCCGCCGACGCCCGTCCTTGCCGGTCGGAGCCGCCGGCTTGGCTAAGGGGGCTGCCTCCGAGGGCGTGGTTGCACTCACCGAAGAGTCCTTCCCGATCTCAGGCTGATGACGGCGAAAGCGCGTTCGGAACGTCCCGCGCGCCAGACACGAATAGTGAGGAACCCGGTCCCGCTATTCGACCCTATTGAGTGAAAGTAGCTGCTGGACGAGGGGAGCGCGAAAGCGGGCTTCCCGGAAGCTGGCCGAAACCCTCACTCTGAAGACGGAGACCGACAGGGTGTGGTTGCCTGCGTCGAGGTCAGGGTGCCGCCGGGCGCGCCCCGGTGGGGCGGCCCCCGCTCGGCCGGCTGACCGGTGATGACCTGGGCGCACCTCCGCCCCTCGGCCACCCGGGCTGTTCGGCGCGCCAGCACGGCTTGCGAGGATGGCCGCGTGGCCGAGAACTCCCCCGACCCCAGAACGGGCCCGCCGGCCCCCAGGAGCAGGGCGCAGCAGTCCACCCGTGACCTGCTGCTCTCGATGCTGCCCCTGCTGCTGGTCCTGTTGGCCCTGACGGGCCTGGTCGGCATGTGCAGCTTCAGCCCCGGTGGACCGAGCGTCGATCCCGAGGTGGGTGCCCGGGCTGACCCGGAGGGCGACCTCAGGCGCGCGGTCAGCACGGTCGACCTCGCCGTGCGCGAACCCGACCTGACCGAGGAGTGGCGGGTGAACAACGTGCGGGTCAGCCAGCTCGGCGGTCGGGGAACGGCGGCCACCGCCCTCCGCGTCGGCTACCTGACCCCCGACGGCCGCTACCTCCGGCTGTCGCAGTCCGACGCCGAGGAAGCGGACCTCGTCGCCTTCGAGACGGGCGTGGACCCGGCGGGGCTCGGCACCGTTGAGGCCGGCGGGCTCACCTGGGTCCGCTACGCCGGCCAGCGTGACGAGGAGGCGTGGACCACCGAACTCGACGGCCAGCGCCTGCTGCTCACCGGCAGCGCCGACGAGCCGGAGTTCCGGGAACTCGCCGAGGCGACCGTGGCCGGTGACCTGGTGGAGCCGGGCGCCGGAACCGACACCGGCGGCGGCTGAGCGTTCGCACCGGCGGCACCGGTCGCCC
>NZ_AGVX02000517.1 GCF_000239155.1 Actinoalloteichus spitiensis RMV-1378 | reverse complement strand
CCTGCCGCACAGTAGGGCTGAGCGTGTCCACCTACTACGCGATTCGCAACCGACGGACGAACCCCTCCGCCCGGCACCGCCGCGACCGGGAACTCGTTGCGGTGATCCGCCGGATCTGGGAAGACTCGCACCGGCTCTACGGGGCACGCAAGATCTGGGCGGCACTGCACCGCCAGGGCGTGACCGTGGCCCGCTGCACCGTGGAGCGGTTGATGCGGTCCGAGGCCATGACCGGGCTGGTCACCCGGTCCCGCCGGCCGCGGTCGATGCTGCCCGGGCAGGGCGAGGGCCAGCCCGGTGACCTGGTCGACCGGGTGTTCCGGGCACCGAGGCCGAACCGGTTGTGGGTCACGGATCTGACCTACGTTCGGCTCGGGGAGAGTCGGTTCGTGTATTCGGCGTTGGTCGTGGACGCGTTCTCGCGGGCGATTGTGGGGTGGCAGGTGTCGGATACCGCTGATACGTCG
>NZ_AGVX02000518.1 GCF_000239155.1 Actinoalloteichus spitiensis RMV-1378 | reverse complement strand
GCGGCTTCGTCACCACGCTCCAGCTCTTCGCCCTCTCCGCGGTGGGGTCGCTGGTGCTGGGCGCGTTCCTGGCGATGCTGCGGGTGAGCCCCGTCCCGGTGTTCCGGTCAGCCGGGTCGCTGTACGTCACGGTGGTGCGGAACACCCCGCTGACCCTGGTGTTCCTGTTCTTCGCGTTCGCGTGGAACCTGCTGGAGATCGTGCGGATCTCCTTCTTCACGGCGGCGGTCACCGCGTTGACCGTCTACACGGCCGCCTTCGTCTGCGAGGTGTTCCGTTCCGGCATCAACACCGTCCCGGTCGGGCAGGCCGAGGCCGCGCGGGCCATCGGGCTGACGTTCGGGCAGACGCTGGGGCAGATCATCCTCCCGCAGGCCACCCGCTCGGTGTTCCCTCCGATGGTCAGCACCCTCATCGCGTTGCTGAAGAACACCACGATCGCCGCCGGCTTCTCCGTCTTCGAGGCCGGTGGCATCCGACAGAACCTGTCCGAACGGGGTGAACCGGTCCTCGAGGGCCTGCTCTGGGTGGCGGCCATCTTCGTGCTGCTGGTGATCCCGCTGACGCTGCTGCAACGCGCGTTGGAGAAGCGCTGGAGCGTGGCCCGATGAGTTCTGTCCTGTTCGACGTCCCGGGTCCCCGCGCGCGGGCGCGCAACCGCATCCTCGGCGTCGTTGGCGTGGTGGTGCTGGTCGCCGCGATCGGGTACGTCCTGTACCGGTTCTACGACACCGGCCAGTTCGACCCGCGTCGCTGGGAGTGGCTGCTGTACAAGCAGGTCCAGCTGGACCTGTTGCAGGCCTTCCAGTTCACGATGCAGGCGTTCGCGCTCGGTGCGGTGGGGGCGCTGCTGTTCGGGGCCGTCTTCGCCGCCGGGCGGCTCTCCGAGCACGCCTGGTTGCGGGTTCCCGCGACCGTGGTCGTGGAGTTCTTCCGGGCGATCCCGCTGGTCATCCTGATGTTCGTCTTCTACTTCGGCACCGGGGTGAGCTCCCTGGTCGCCGTGGTGGTCGGCCTGACCCTCTACAACGGCTCGGTGTTGGCCGAGGTCTTCCGGGCCGGGGTGCTCGCACTGCCCAAGGGGCAGTCGGAGGCCGCCTACGCGATCGGGATGCGCAAGACGCAGGCGATGACGAACGTGCTGCTCCCGCAGTCGTTGCGGGCGATGCTGCCGACCATCGTCAGCCAGCTCGTGGTGTTGCTGAAGGACACCTCGCTCGGCTTCCTCATCACCTACAACGAGCTGCTGCGCTACGCACGGGTGATGGGCAGCGACCCGAACTTCGGGCGGCCGCAGATCCCGACCGCGATCGTCGTGGCCATCATCTACATCGCCCTGTGCCTGCTGCTGTCCTGGCTGGCCAACTACCTCGGCCGCCGCCAGCAGCGCAGCAAGCTGCGGCCGGAGGCCGCCATGCCGGCCGCCACGCGGAAGGCGGACCGCGAGACGGAACCGGACGGGCTGGCCGGTCCACCCGCACCGGGTGACCGTCCCGGGAAGCTCGGCGCCGTCGGCGACTGACCGCGGACGACCGACGAGGGGCATCCCGCCGCGCGGGGTGCCCCTTTCCCGTGCGGGGACGGGGTCGCGGCGACCGGGGCACCGCGCGGGCACCGCCCCGAGGTGGGTGAGGTGGGGCTCCTTCCCGTCGCCAGCCCTGCCCGCCCTCCTCGGGCCCCCGCGTCCGCTCGGCGGTGTGGTGGTCAGGACGAGCGCACCGCGACCACCCGGAGCCGTCGGTAGTCGGCGTACCAGGTCCCCTCCCGGAACAGGGGTTCCCGCAGGCGGTCCTGGAGTGCGCTGAGGAACGCGTCCCGGTCGCGCACGTCGACGAGCAGGTGACCGCCGAACATCCGGACCCAGGTGGCGAGCCCGTCGTCCCCCTCGAGCGGGGTCGGTCGGTCGAAGTGCCAGGCGGCCCTGACCTCGAAACCGGCCGTCTCCAGCACCGCCGCCCAACCCGCCAGGGTGGGGAAGTACCACGGGGAGGCGGCGGCCGCCAGTCCTTCTCCGGCGCGGAGACGTTCCGCCTCGGTCACGATGGTGGCGACGTTGCCGGCTCCGCCGAGCTCGGCCACCAACCGGCCTCCCGGGCGCAGCAGCCGGAACAGCGCCCGCGCGGCCCGGGACGCCTCGGGGATCCAGTGCAGGGTGGCGTTGCTCAGGATCGCGTCAGCCCCGGCGGCGGGGAACGGGGCGAGGTCCGCCGGCCCGACGGCGAGCAGGTCCCCGGTGACGAAGCGCAGGTCCGGGTACTTGCGCCGCGCCCGCCCCACCATCTCCGGGCTGCTGTCCAGGCCGACCACGTGCGCTCCCCGGTTCCGCAGCGCGGCCACGTGGTCGCCGGTACCGCAGCCGACGTCGAGGATGTGGTCGCCGGGACAGGGGGCCACCAGGTCGAGCAGGGCGTCTCCGCGCGAGGAGACGAACCCGTGCCGCTGGTCGTAGAGGGCGGCGTCCCAGACCGTGTCGGGCATTCGGCAACCCTAGGCCACCGCGTCCACTGGCCGGAACACCGTTCCCGGTCAGTGGTCAGGACCGCAGCTCCCGGCTCGGGCACGGCGTCGGTCGGGAGGACGAGCGGAACACCCGGGTGCGAGCGAAGATCCCCTGGGGAGGAGGTCCGGCTGGGCGCGACCCTCCTCGCGCGGTGCTCCCAGGTCACCACCACCTCCTTCCTGCGTCCGGTGATCCGCGGGTACCCGTCGGAGTCCAGCTCCGAGGTCGCCGGTGTCCAACCGGGCGTCCCGCGGCGCTTCCGCCCCGAGCGGACGGGGAAACCGGTCGCCCCGCCCGGCTGGTTCGATGGTGGCCGGCTGCTGACCGCTCGGTGGCGCGGGCACGCACACCGGTTGCGGGACCAGCACCGCCGCCCGGCCTGACCTGCTCAGTCCCCGGAACCAACCGTTCGGGTGCTGAATCGATTCCTGGATCGATAATGGATTCCGGAGCTCCTTTCGCATACGCTGCACCCGAACCAGCGACGCGGGCGCCCACGTCGGACGGGTGGCCGTCGACCAGAGAAGGAGCCAGCAGCGTGGACAGCGCAGCCGCCGACCGGACCACCACTCCCCATCCCGTGGTCGCCGCGGTGACCCGGCGCATCGTCGAACGCAGCAGCCAGTCCCGAGCCGCCTACCTGGCGCGGACGCGGGCCGCCGCGAGCCAGGGCCCGGTCCGGATGGGGCTGCCGTGCAGCAACCTGGCACACGGCTTCGCCGCGTGCTCGGGCTCGGACCTGCTGGCGTTGCGCGGTGCGGTCAAGCCCGGCGTGGCGATCGTGTCGGCCTACAACGACATGCTCTCGGCCCACCAGCCCCTGAACGAGTTCCCGGCCTGGATCAAGGACTCGGTGCGCGAGGCCGGTGGGGTGGCGCAGTTCGCCGGCGGGGTGCCGGCGATGTGCGACGGCATCACCCAGGGCAGGGACGGCATGGAGCTGTCGCTGTTCAGCCGGGACGTCATCGCGATGTCGACCGGCATCGCGCTCTCCCACGACATGTTCGACGCCGCCATGCTGCTGGGGGTGTGCGACAAGATCGTGCCCGGGCTGGTCATCGGGGCCCTGTCCTTCGGTCACCTCCCGGTGATCCTGGTGCCCGCGGGCCCGATGCCCTCCGGGCTGCCGAACAAGGAGAAGGCACGGGTCCGCCAGCTCTACGCGGAGGGGGCGGCCAGCCGCGACGACCTGCTCGCCGCCGAGGCAGCGTCCTACCACTCCCCGGGCACCTGCACCTTCTACGGCACGGCGAACTCCAACCAGCTGCTGATGGAGGTCATGGGTCTCCACCTCCCGGGTTCCAGCTTCGTGCAGCCCGGGACCCCCCTGCGCCGGGCACTGACCGAGTACGCCGGCCGCCGCGCCGTGGCGCTCAGCGCCCTGGGCGAGGAGTACACGCCGATGGCCGAGGTCGTCAACGAACGCACCATCGTCAACGGCGTCGTGGCCCTGCTGGCAACCGGTGGGTCCACCAACCACACGATGCACCTGGTCGCCATGGCGGCGGCCGCGGGCATCACCCTCACGTGGGACGACTTCGACGAGCTGTCCTCCGCGGTCCCCCTGCTCGCCAGGGTCTACCCCAACGGCCCTGCCGACATCAACCACTTCAGCGCGGCGGGCGGTGTCCCCTTCCTCGTGCGCGAACTCCTCGCCGCCGGCCTGCTGCACGCCGACGTTCCCACCGTCGCCGGTCACGGCCTCGAGCGCTACCGCCAGGAGCCGTTCCTCGTCGACGGCGAGCTGGTCTGGCGGGAGGGCACCGACACCAGCCTGGACACCGAGGTGCTCCGCCCGGTCGCCGAACCCTTCGCCGAGGACGGGGGCCTCCGCGTGCTGCGCGGCAACCTCGGACGAGCCGTGATCAAGGTGTCGGCGGTGGCGGCCGAACACCGCACCGTCATCGCCCCGGCCCGGGTCTTCGCCAGCCAGGAGGCGTTCACCACGGCGTTCCGCGCGGGCGAACTCAACACCGACGTGGTAGCCGTCCTCCCCAACCAGGGCCCGAGGGCCAAGGGCATGCCCGAACTGCACGGCCTGACCCCGGCACTCGGCTCGCTGCTCGACCACGGCCACCGGGTCGCCCTGGTCACCGACGGCCGCATGTCCGGTGCCTCAGGCAAGGTCCCAGCCGCCATCCAGGTGTCACCGGAAGCGGCCGTCGGGGGTCCGCTCAGCCGCGTCCGCGACGGTGACCTGGTCCGGGTGGACAGCGAGCGAGGCAGCCTGGAGGTCCTCGTCCCCGATGAGGAGCTGGCGGCCAGGGCCGTCACCGACCTGCCACCGAGCCAGGCAGAATGGGCCGGCACCGGACGGGAACTGTTCGGCGCGCTGCGGGGTTCCGTGGGCCAGGCCGAACACGGCGCGAGTGTCTTCGCCACGTGGGCAGCGCCGGCGGCCAGCCCCGCTCCGAGCGAAGTGGAGGCACACCAGTGAGTCAGCCCGGCACCGCGACCGACCTGCTGACCGTCGCGCCCGTCGTCCCCGTCGTGGTGCTCGACGACGTGGAGCACGCCGTTCCGCTGGCCCGCGCGCTACTCGCGGGCGGGCTGCCGGTCATCGAGCTGACCCTGCGCACGGCGGCGGCGTTGGAGGGGGTGCGGCGGATCGCCGCCGAGGTCCCCGAGATCGTCCTCGGGGCGGGCACGGTCACCACGCCCGAGCAGGCACGGCTGGCCGCCGAGGCGGGCGCCGGGTTCCTCGTCACCCCGGGCAGCACCGAACGGTTGCTCGACGCCGCGGAGGACACCGGACTGCCCTTCCTCGCGGGGGTGAGCACCGTGTCGGAGGCGCTCCGCCTCGCCGAACGCGGGCACCAGGCGATGAAGTTCTTCCCGGCGGAGGCGGCCGGTGGTGCCGCCTACCTGAAGTCCCTTGGTGGGCCGCTGCCCGAGCTGCGCTTCTGCCCGACCGGGGGCATCACGGCACGGACGGCCCCCGACTACCTCGCCCTGCCCACCGTCGGTTGTGTCGGGGGTTCCTGGTTGACGCCCCGCGACCTGCTGGCCGCCGGCGACTGGGCGGGAGTCGCGGACCTCGCCAGGGCCGCTGCCCGGCTCCGCACCGCGTAGGCGGGCGACGCTCGGGTCGAGGTCGACCACCGGACCCGCACCGCCTCCGGGTCCGGTGGTACGGAGCCGGGGCCCACGCCCCTGGTGCCGCCCCGGTGCCGGAAGGACCGCGCGGACCGCGCGGTCGGCCGCCACACCCGGGTGATCCGGGCGTGGAACGCCGGGCCGCGTCGGGACGCTCTCCGCGCTCGCGATGGCCTCCGCCCCTCGCCGGAGCCGGGTCGACCGCCGGGTTCGGACCCGACGACAGGTGGCGGTGTCGGCCCGCCGGAACCTCGGTCAACCGGTGTCCGCCGCCCCCGTCCACACCCGCTCACCGTCGACGACGTCCTCGGTGGGGGTGAGACCGACAGCCATCGCCACCCGTTCGGAGGCGCGGTGCGCGGGGTGGATCATCGCGGAGAAGCGCCCCACCCCCTGCTGGGCGAGCCAGTCGGCCATCGCGCGAGCGGCCTCCGTCGCCAGCCCCCGGCCCTGCCAGGGAACGGAGGTGGTCCAGGCGAGCAGCGCGGTGCTCGGGCCACCCGTCTCCCACCGCACCGTCGCCTGCACCCACCCGACGACCCGTCCGGTGTCCCGGTGGCGGGCCGCCCAGTTGCACCAGGCCTCCCCCGGTCCCTCCGGCCCGGCATTCATCCGGAGGCACCGTTGGCGCCACCGAGCGGCGTCGACCGGCTGCCCCCCGGTGTACTCGTGCAGCCGGTCGTCATCGAGAGCCTCGGCCAGCTCGTCCGCGTGGCAGCCGTCGAGCGGTTCCAGGTCGAGGCGCGGAGCACGGATCGCGCTCGCCACCGGGCCACCCTCCACTGGGCTCACCCCTCTCCGCTCGGGACGCGCACCGCCGGGAGACGGCGGACATCAGCGGGCGAGGGCGGCACCAAGGGAAGCCGGATGGGAGCTGCTCGAAGGGGTCGCCCGGCCGGTAGCAGGGTACACGGGTGATCGCGTACTACGCTCCGCCCGGGCACGGGCGGGGCAGGGCCGAACGCGTGGCCGGCGGGCGCCGCCGGCCTCTCCACCGGCTCAGGCGGGAACG
>NZ_AGVX02000519.1 GCF_000239155.1 Actinoalloteichus spitiensis RMV-1378 | reverse complement strand
GCCCCCGTCGGAGCTCCTCCGGAGGCTCGACGGGGGCGGGCCGTCATCGGACCGTCGTCAGACCGGGCTCGGCGTCGCGAGCCTGGTCAGGGCTGCCAACGCAGGACCGCGTCGGAGCCGGGATGGTTGGTGTCGGGCAGCTGGCTGGCGTCGAGACAACTGTGGACGAGCTCCACGACGCCATCCCGCTGCTCGTAGTACGGAGTCTCCGCGCAGTCGGCCCGCGTGACGGTGATCACCGCCACGGCGGCCAACGCAGTGGCCGCGGCAACGCTCGACACCAGCGACAGCAACCCAGGACTTCGGGTCACCTGCACGGCCTTACCTCCCTGCGCAATTCGGGGCTGGTCGGACAGACTCGCTGTCTGCCAAGGGTACTAGCCTTTTTCGTTACCAGTTCGAGAAATATCCACCCATGAGCTGTTCGGTCGACCGTTGCCGACCGTTCGCCGAACCGGTGGCGCTCCCCCGCCGCCGGCGCCGACCACCGTCCCCCACCCGGCGCAACCGCTGGCAGGATATGCCTCATGCGACTGGTCAGCGTTGATCGGATCATGGCCGCCCGTGAGCTGCTGGCCGGGGTGATCCGTCAGACGCCAATCATGCACTCCCGGGTTCTCAGCGAGCGCTGCGGGGGGCAGGTTCACCTCAAGTGCGAGAACCTCCAGCGCACCGGCTCGTTCAAGATCCGGGGCGCCTACACGAGGCTGCACGGCCTGTCAGCTGAACAGCGGGCGAAGGGGGTGGTGGCCGCGTCCGCGGGCAACCACGCCCAGGGAGTTGCCTACGCCGCGTCCCTGCTCGACACCCGGGCGACCGTGTTCATGCCCGAGGGCGCGCCGCTGCCCAAGCTCGCCGCCACCCGTTCCTACGGTGCGGAGGTGCACCTGCGCGGCGCCGGACTCCAGGAGAGCCTGGCCGCGGCCCGCGAGTACGCGGCGGAGACGGGCGCCGAGTTCATCCACCCCTTCGACCACCCGGACATCCTGGCCGGTCAGGGCACCGTTGGCTTGGAGCTGCTCGACCAACTCCCCGGTATGGCCACCGTGGTGGTGGCCACCGGGGGCGGGGGGCTGCTGGGAGGAGTGGCGGCGGCGGTGAAGGCGCACCGCCCGGACGTCCGGGTTGTCGGAGCCCAGGCCGAGAGCGCCGCCGCCTGGCCGGCATCCCTGGCCGCCGGCGCGCCGGTACCCGCGCGTGAGCTCCGCACGATGGCCGACGGCATCGCGGTGAAGGAACCGGGACCGGTCACCTTCCACCACGTCTCCAGCCTCGTCGACGAGATCCTCACCGTCAGCGAGGAGTCCCTGTCCCGCGCGCTCCTGCTCTGCCTCGAACGGGCGAAACTGCTGGTCGAACCGGCTGCGGCCGCCGCAGTCGCCGCCGTGCTCGATCACCCCGGTCGCTTCGCCGGACCCATCGCCGTCATCCTCTCCGGCGGCAACATCGACCCGCTCCTGCTGTCACACGTGATCCAGCACGGCATGACCGCGGGCGGTCGCTACCTCGCCGTGCGGGTGCGGATCTCCGACCGGCCCGGCTCGCTGGCCACCCTGCTCGCGGAGGTCGGCGAGCTGGGGGCGAACGTCATCGACGTCGAGCACTCCCGGATCTCGGGGGCGCTCGCGCTCGGTGACGTCGACGTCGCGCTGAGCCTGGAGACCAGGGGACCGAGCCACCGGCACGAGGTCGTGGCCGGGCTCACCAAGGCCGGCCACGTCGTCACCCCCCAGTTCTGAGCGCCCGCCCACCGCCGGCCCCGGCGGTCGGGACGCGGGACGGGGCCGGCCGGTCTCGGGCCGACCCCGCCAGGAGTGCGCCGCGCTCAGAGGTTGCCGCGCCGCTCCTGCTCCCGCTCGATCGCTTCGAAGAGCGCCTTGAAGTTGCCCTTCCCGAAGCCCAGCGACCCGTGGCGTTCGATCAGCTCGTAGAAGACGGTGGGCCGGTCACCGACGGGTTTGGTGAAGATCTGGAGCAGGTAGCCGTCCTCGTCGCGGTCCACCAGGATGCCGCGCCGCTGCAGCTCCTCGATCGGCGCCCTGACCTTCCCGATGCGGGCCCGCAGCTCCGGGTCCTCGTAGTACGAATCCGGCGTGGCGAGGAACTCCACGCCCCGCGCGGTCATCTCGTCCACGCTGGCGAGGATGTCGTTGGTGGCCAGGGCGATGTGCTGGCACCCCGCCCCCGTGTAGTACTCGAGGTACTCGTCGATCTGCGACTTCTTCCTGCCGAGCGCCGGTTCGTTGAGCGGGAACTTCACGCGGTGGTTGCCGTTGGCGACCACCTTGCTCATCAGCGCCGAGTACTCGGTGGCGATGTCGTCCCCGACGAACTCCGCCATGTTCACGAACCCGAGCACCCGGTTGTAGAAGGACACCCACTCGTCCATCCGCCCCAGCTCCACGTTGCCGACGCAGTGGTCCACGGCCTGGAACAACCGTTTCGGCGACCCCGCCCGCCGCTGGAGCGTGCCGGACCTGGCGACGTACCCGGGCAGGTACGGGCCCTGGTACCGGGAGCGGTCCACCAGGGTGTGCCGCGTCTCCCCGTAGGTCGCGATCGCCGCTCTGCGCACCGTGCCGTGCTCGTCGGAGACGTCGTGCGGCTCCTCCAGCACCTGGGCACCCTGCTCCCTGGCGTGGGCCACGCACCGGTCGACGTCCGTCGTCTCCAGGGCGAGGTCCACCACGCCATCGCCGTGCCGGCGGTGGTGGTCCAGCAGCGGGCTGTCCGGACGCACCCCGCCGGTGAGGACGAACCGCGCCGAACCGGCCTTCAGGACGAACGCCCGGTGGTCGGCGTTGCCCGTTTCCGGCCCCGAGTAGGCCACGAGGTCCATGCCGAAGGCGTGCTGGTAGTAGAGCGCGCTCTGCGTCGCGTTCCCGCAGACGAACACGACGGCGTCCATCCCCTTCACCGGGAACGGGTCACGTGACTCGTCGTAGTCGACCAGCCCGACGAGCTGCCGCATCTGGTCGAAGCTGACATCGTCGATACCTGGTGCCGGAACGGTCTCGGTCATGGGTTCCTCCACTGCCCTCGAACGCTGGGATGGCGCTGGTTCGGTGGCGCCAGCATGAGCAGCCGCCGGCACGCTGCGCAATGCGATCACTTCGTGTTGGGCAGATTGCGTAGCCACGGCCCCTGACACGCGGGCAGGATGGGCAGGGTGCACAGGGAGACGACGTGACGCCACCGGAACGGCCCATGCTCGACAGGCTCGACGCGCGCCTGCTGCTGTTGCTGACCGACCACCCGAGGCTCGGGGTCCTGGAGTGCTCCCGGCGGCTGAAGGTGGCCCGGGGCACGGTGCAGGCCCGGTTGGACCGCCTGGTGCGGCTCGGCGCGCTGACCGGGTTCCCACCCCAGATCAGCCTGCCGGCACTCGGCTACGGGCTGACCGCGTTCGTCGTCCTGGAGATCGCTCAGGGCCGACGGGACGAGGTGGTGTGCCACCTGCGCCGGATCGAGGAGGTCTGCGAGGTGCACGCGACCACGGGTGAGGGTGATCTGCTGGTCCGGTTGGTGGCCCGTTCGAACGACGACCTGCAACGCGTCATCGACGAGGTGGTCTGCGCGGAGGGAGTGCAACGCACCTCGACCTCGATCGCGCTGTCCACCCCGGTGGCGCCTCGGGTCCGACCGCTGCTGGAACTGGTGGCCGAGCCTCCCGGGCCCTTCGACGACCCGCTGTGCCGACGCGAACCGGGGCCCGACCCCGTTCGGGTCGGGCCCCGGTCGGGCAGTGGGGGTCAGGCGGAGTAGGGCACCGCCTTGACCAGGGTGACCTTCATCCGGCCGCCGCTGGGCAGCTCGTACTCGCGGTCCTCGCCCTCCTTGGCGTCCAGCAGGGCCTCGCCGAGCGGCGAGTTGGGGGAGTACACCTCCAGGTCGCCCTGGAAGCCCTCCTCCCGGGTGGCGAGCAGGAAGGTCTCGGTCTCGTCGTCACCGTCGTAACGAACCGTGAGCACCATCCCGGGCTGCGCGACGCCGGACTCGGTCGGAGCCTCGCCGACCTTCGCGACGCGCAGCAGCTCCTGGAGCTGACGGATCCTGGCCTCCAGCTGCCCCTGCTCCTCGCGCGCCGCGTGGTAGCCGCCGTTCTCCTTGAGGTCGCCCTCCTCGCGGGCGGCGTTGATCTTCTCGGAAATGACGGGGCGGCTCGCGATCAACTCGTCCAACTCGTGCTTGAGCCGGTCGAAGGACTCCTGGGTCAGCCAGGTCACCTGGGTCTCGCTCACGGTCACCACTCCTCGTCTGTCCCGGGCACGGGTACGCGCCCGCAGCTATCCGGGCTTCCCGCCGGATACGGAAAAACACGGCCCACTGGGGACCGTGCCGTGAGGGCAGGTTAGCACGACAACACCCGGCCCGTCGCCGAATTCCGAGCGCCGGACCGGTGCGTGAGCTGCGGTTCACCCGCTTGGCGGCACCTCCGAATCCGGCTCGACAGTCGAGCCTCTGGTGAGGTATTCGGGCACGTCGTGGGAGCAGCCGAAGACCTCACCCATGACGGGAGGTTTCGAGGTCAACAGCGTGCTGGTGTGCCTCGCCGGGGACTCGCCCGGCGGGATCAGCACCTCCCGCCGGCCCGACTCGTCGCCGTCAGCCGACCGTGCCCGCAGGACGCACACGGCGCTGCGGCTCGGGTCGTCCCGCACCACGTCGAAGGAGATCCGCAGCGAGCGGCCGTCCGGTTCGAACGAGGTGTGGTCCGCCGAGACCGGGGGGCTGCCCCAGTTCTGGTAGGCCGTGACGGAGGCACCCAGGCCCACCAGCAGCACCGCGACCCCGGTCAGGACGCCCGCCCAGCGGGGGAACCGGCGCGCGGGAGCGCGGCGGTAGCGCCCGGCGGGCCGGCCTGGTGCTTCGTTGCTGGTCACGGTCTACCTCGACCTCCGCGCGAGGTTGTCATGGCTGCCGGGAACAATGGTCCTCGGCACGACGTTAGCTGTAGTCGTCCGAGCAGTATCCCCGGACGGTCCTCTGCGACGTCGCGGCGGGTGCGGTTACGTGTAGCAGGAGGGACGTCGGTTCCGAGATGGCCGAAAAGCTGCGTCTGATGACGGTGCACGCTCACCCAGACGACGAGTCGAGCAAGGGAGCGGCAACGCTCGCCAAGTATGTCGCGGACGGTCACGAAGTGATGGTCGTCACCTGTACCGGTGGTGAGGCGGGCAGCATCCTGAACCCGGCCATGGACCGGCCCGACGTGCTGGAGAACATCACCGAGATCCGCCGGGAGGAGATGGCCAAGGCCGCGGCGATCCTCGGTGTCCACCACCGCTGGCTGGGCTTCGTCGACTCGGGCCTGCCCGAGGGCGACCCGCTCCCGCCGTTGCCCGAGGGGTGCTTCGCCCGCACCGACCTGGACGTGTCCACCGAGGCGCTGGTCCGGGTCGTCCGGGAGTTCCGCCCCCACGTGGTCATCACCTACGACGAGAACGGCGGGTACCCCCACCCCGACCACATCCGCTGCCACGAGGTGTCCGTCGCCGCGTTCGACGCGGCGCCCGACCCCGACCGGTTCCCGGGCGCGGGGGATCCCTGGCAGCCGTTGAAGCTGTACTACTGCCACGGTTTCTCCAGGGCGAGGATGCAGACCTTCCACGACACGCTCACGAGCCGTGGTGTGGAATCACCCTATGCCGAGTGGCTGGAGAACTGGGATCCGACCCGCCCGGACGTCATGGAACGGGTGACGACGCGGGTCGAGTGCGCGGACTACTTCGAGACGCGGGACGCCGCGCTGTTGGCCCACGCCACCCAGATCGACCCGAACAGCCGCTGGTTCGCCGTGCCGGTCGACATCCAGCGGGAGGTCTGGCCGACGGAGGAGTACGAGCTGGTCCGTTCGCTGGTGGACACCACGTTGCCGGAGGACGACCTGTTCGCGGGAGTGCGTGAGAGGGTGTCCGTGTGATGTGGTCCGCTGGAGCGATCGCCGGGACGATGGTGGCTTTCGGGGTCGACAACCCGGGAGGGCAGGGTGAGGACTTCGGCAAGTCCTCCCCGGTCGCTCTGGTGGTACTCATCCTGTTCTTCGTCGCGGTGGGTCTCCTCGTCAGGTCGATGACGAGGCACCTGCGACGGCTGCCCGCCAGCTTCGACGAGCCGGGCTCGGCCCCGGGGGAGGCGGGCGGCGGGCCCGGCGGCGGCGCTCCCGTTCCCGACTCGCCCGACCGGGACGAGCCCAGCTCGTCGGCGGCCTCCGACGAGCGCCCGGCGACCAGCGCCCAGACCGGGCGCTGAGCCCTGCGGGCACCG
>NZ_AGVX02000520.1 GCF_000239155.1 Actinoalloteichus spitiensis RMV-1378 | reverse complement strand
CCCGGTACCCCAGCGCGGCCGAGTAGACGCGCCGCAGGGCGGACATGGTGAACTGGGGCTGGGCCAGGGCGAACCCGAGGTTGGTGTAGGACAGCTTGGCGCGGAGGCGGTCCCGCGCGCGCAACACGATGGCCCCGTGGTCGAAGGCGGTCTCGGGCAGCGCGGAGACCGGGAACCACTCGGTGTCGTCGGGGATCTCCGGGTCGACGTCGCAGGGAACCAGGCCGAGGAAGGCGGTGGCGACCACCCGTCGGCCCGGCACCCGGTCGGGGGCGCTGAACACCGACAGCTGCTCGACGTGGGCGAGTTGGCGCACGTCGACCTTCTCGGCGAGCTGGCGCCGGATGGAGGACTCGACGTCCTCGGTGGCGCCCAACTGCCCGCCGGGCAGCGCCCACCTGCCGGCCTGCGGCGGGCCGCCGCC
>NZ_AGVX02000521.1 GCF_000239155.1 Actinoalloteichus spitiensis RMV-1378 | reverse complement strand
GATCACCGGGGCGGTCGAACGGCTCGTCGCCCGCCCCGCGCTCGTCCACGCGGCCTTCGACCGAGGTGCCCTCGACCTCGACCTGGTCGAGGACCAGCTGGGTGAGCTGGGCGCGGTCCTGGCGGCGGCGCAGCGCACCGGGGCGGTGCGCCCGGACGCGGTCCCCCGCGACCTCGCGGCGATCCTGCTGATGGCCTTGGCCACCGTCCACGCCGGGGCCCGGGCCGGAGTGGACGGTGGCCGCTCCCTCGCCCTGCTCCTCGACGGCCTCCGCCCCGGAGGCGCACCGCTGCCCACGGCCGTGGAGGTACCCCCCGCCCGCGGCCGCACCGGAACCACCGCCGACCGGCTGGTCGGTGGGCGCGCCGCTCAGCTGGCAGCGGGCAACGCCGGCCCGGCGCGCCGCCCGTGACCGCCCCCGGGACGTGCCCGCCCATCAGGGCTCACGGGCGCACGGTTCCGAGTGGCGCGAGCGGACGGCCGAAACCGCCCGCCGGGTGCAGGGACACCGGCAGCACCGCGTGTCCGCTCACGCGGAACGTCCCGAGCGGGGGGAGCGTCGACACCGGCCGGGCCAGCGCGATGCCGGGGAACCTGTCGAACAACGCCGACACCGCCAGCTCCGCCTCCATCCGCGCCAGGGGAGCACCCACGCAGAAGTGCGCGCCGTGCCCGAACGACAGGTGCCCTCGCCGGGTCGGCCGGAGCACGTCGAACACCTCGGGACGCTCCCCGTGCTGGTCGGGGTCACGGCCCGCACCGCCGTAGGACACCATGATCGCGTCCCCCTCCGGAATGACGGTGCCCCCCACGTCCAGGTCGGTCACCGCGTACCGCAACAGCACGTGCGGCACCGGTGGCGCCCAGCGCAGCGCCTCCTCCACCGCATCCGACCACGACGCGACGCCCACCCGCACCAATTCCCGCTGCTCGGGGTGGGTCAGCAGCGCCAGCACCAGGTTGTGCACCAGGTTCACCGTCGTCTCGAACCCCGCGCCGAGCATCAGCAGCAGGGTGTCGTGCAGCTCCCCGTCGCTCAGGGGCTCGTCTCCCTCGGGGGGCTCACCGTGCAGCAGGGTGCTGGTGAGGTCGTCCGCGGGTTCCTGGCGCTTCTCCTCGACCAACTCCCGTAGCAGCACGTCGAGTCGGGCGCGGTCCCGCGCGGCGTGCTCCGGTGTCACGGTGGTGCGGAAGAGGTTGTCCACGCACTCCCGCAACGTGGTCCACGCCGCGCGGCGCAGGCCGAAGAGCTGGGCTATCACGGAGATCGGCAGCGGGCTCGCGAGTTCCGCGCGCAGGTCGACGATCTCGGAGGCCGGCCTGGCGGCCAGCCGCACGATCAGGTCCGCGGTGGCCTGTTCCACCCGAGGACGCAACGCCTGGACCCGACGCGGCAGGAAGGCGGCACTGACGATCCGTCGCAGCCTCCCGTGCTCGGGTCCGTAGGCGGTGAACATGTTCCGCAGCGTGACGAAGTTGGCCAGTGGCCAGTCCTGGGGGACGCGGCCCTCCCGCCAGTCCCGCCAGTGCTGGTGCGGGTCCTTGGAGACGCGCGGGTCGGCCAGCAGGGCGCGCACGAGCCGGTGGCTGGTCACCGACCAGGCTCGCACCCCACCAGGCAGGACGACCGGGACGGCCGGGCCCCGGCCGCGCAGCTTCTCGATCTCTCCGTACACGTCCCGCCCGGTCGGATCGAGCGTGACCGCGTCGAGGTGCTGACCCATGTGGTCTCCAGTGGGCTCGCGGGGGATGACCTACCCGACGTACACCAGCCAGACAGGTGACACCGAGTGTGATGGTTCGGGAACGCCTTGTGAAGGCTCTGTCGGAGTGTTGGTTGGCCGGTGGCCAGGTCGACCCGTCCTGCCGACTCGGTCGGCGCATCCAGGGGGTGGTCTCCGCCGGTAGCAGCGCCTCGGCGTCAACCTGGCCGCCCCGCTCAGGCCCGCGAGTCGCCCGCGCGGGACGCCCCGACCGGTCTCCGCGACGCCCGATCAAGGGACCCCGAACGAGTGCAGTACTGTCCATCAAGTGATTGATGGACACAGTGGGAGGGCGGCCGAGGTCGTCCAGGCCGCGTTCCGCGTGGTCGCCGACGTCGGCTTCGAGGGACTCCGGATGCGCCGCGTCGCCGCCGACGTCGGCCTCGACCAGTCGACCCTCCACCACTACTTCGCCACCAAGGACGCGCTCATCGAAGCCGTCGCCGAGTACACGACCAGCCGGCTGGCCGCCACCGCCCCACCGTGGGACCTCGAACCCCCCGCCGCGCTCGCCGCGCACCTCGACGCACTCCGGACGCTGATGCGCTCGGAACCGGAACTGCTCACGGTCAGCGCCGAACTCGACCTCCGGGGCCGCCGCGACCCGAAGGTGCGGCGCGAAGTGGACCGGCACGAGGCCGGGTGGCGACAGGCCCTGTCCGCCCTCCTCGCCGACCTGCCCCGCGCCGGTCTTCCCGTGGAGGACGCCGTCGAGTGGGTGATCGCGGCGGTGAAGGGGGTCCGGCTCACCCCCGAGCTCGCCCCCGCCGTCCTCGACCCCCTGGCCACGTTGCTCACCGCACCCGCGCCCGAAGGAGGAAACAGGTCATGAGTCCGCCCCACGTCCTGGTGATCGGCGGTGGAATCGGCGGCCTCTGCCTGGCGCAGGGACTCCGCGCGGCCGGCGTCCCGGTCACCGTCCACGAACGCGACACCCACCCCGCCGGCCGGTGGGAGGGGTACCGCATCCACATCGACCCGGCCGGAGCGAGATCCCTCCGCGCCTGCCTCCCGGACCGGCTGTGGCGGGCCTTCCTCGACCTGGCCGCACCCGGCGGGGAGTTCGGTTTCCTCACCGAGCGGCTCACCGAACTCCTCGTCGTCGAGGAGGAGCTCTCCCACCCCCGG
>NZ_AGVX02000522.1 GCF_000239155.1 Actinoalloteichus spitiensis RMV-1378 | reverse complement strand
GATGAGGTTCCCGTTCAGGGAGATGGCGTAGGGGAACCAGCCTGGCCGGTCGGGGTTGTCGTGCTGGTAGCGGGCGATGGTTTCCGTGCGAAGACCATCCGGCACCTCACCGGGGTGGATCGTCGTAGGTGAGGACGAACCTGCTGTGCGTCTTGTCGATGGCGGTGCCCGCCAGCTCGCTGTCCGGGGCGCCGGCCGGGTGGACGGTCAACGTCGGGGAGTGCCGGTGCCGGTCGGGTGCCCAGGCCCGGATCTCGCCGCACAGGTGTTCGGTCAGTTCGGCGGCGGCCGGCCCGTGGCCGATGACGCCCAACTCGCAGCGTGCCTCGTCCGCGATGGTGACGCGGCGGAGGGTCAGGTAGGCCAGCGTGCCGCCGTCGACCAGGGCCATCCGCCAGTACCCCGGTACCGGGTCGCACACCTCGGGTGGGACGTCACCGGTGACCCCGAGTCGGCACACTCCCGGATCGGTGGCGGTCAGCCGAAGTCAGAGGTCCTCGTGGGACTCCTGTCGGCCGAGGGTGACATCGGACCAGGTGGTGACGCGCGGTTGATCGAGCACACCCAGCAACGCGTCGGGCCGCACGTCCTGGTCGCGGTCCCAATGGAGGGTGACCAGCCCGTCGGAGGTGATGGCGCCACTGAGCTCTCCCTCACCGTCGCCGACCAAGTACACGAATCCGCACAGGACCAGTGAATCGGAGACCAGACGATCACCGGTGCGGGTGAAAGCGACGCTCCGCCCCTGACCCCGCCACCGCAGCGGGGCGACCAGCCGCCCTCCTGGCGCGAGCTGCTGCCACCAGGGCGTGGGAAGGTCCCACGGCGAGACCGTAGCGATCATCCGGTCGTACGGAGCGTGTTCGGGGTAGCCCAACACGCCGTCACCAGTGACGACGTGAACGCCACCGAAACCAGTGTCGGCCAGCGCCCCGACGCCCTGGCCGCGACGTCCGGGTTGATGTCCACCGTGGTCACCAGGTCGGCGCGTCCGGTCAACTGGGCGAGCAGGCAGGCGTTGTACCCGGTGCCGGCCCCGATCTCCAGGACGCGGTGGCCCGGTTGGACGTCCAGCTGGTCGAGCATCCCCGCGACCAGCCACGGAGCGGACGCGCAGGACAACGAACGGCCGTTGTCGAACCGGTGGGTAACCACCGCTCGGTACGGGTGGTAGGCGAGTTCCAGGTCGGCGTCCGGCAGGAACCGGTGGCGGGGCGTGTCGCGGAGTACCCGTTCCACCTCGCCGCGCTCCGCCCATCCGCCCGCGCGGACCTTGGCGACCATCTCCGCGCGCAGCGACTCCGGCGACAGGGTGGTGGTGTCGGTTTCCAACGCTTCTCCTCGTGGTCTCGGCCGTCGGGATGGTGGGGGAGCGTCCGCGCGGCGTCATGGCTCCTCGGCACGGCCACCAGGGCGAGTAAGTCCGGGTTGGCGATCGGGATGCTGGCCGGCGGTGATACTCGGACAGGTGCTTCCAGGTGCCGAAGTGGTCGACAGTCAACTGGGGAGTGGCCGTCGAGTTCAAGTGCGTTCAGCGGGTACCGGCGCGGGAATTCCGATGGTGACCTGCGTTGATCGGTGTCCCTCGTGTCGTCGAATCCTTCTTTGGAGTGATTGTTCGCCCGCTTCCGTCGGCATTCGACCAACCGTGCCGAGCGTGGGGGAAACCCGTGATCGACCCGATTCGAGTGGGCTTGGTCGAGCAGCCGGAACCAGGGCGAAGCCATGGCGTCCCTGTTGCGCCAATCAGGCGTCGATGAGGCGTCGATGAGGCGACGACCCCGTTGAACTGCGAAAACTCCATGCTCAACGGTCGCGGTTCGAGCGGGTGCGGCCGGTGGCCGAGGATCGGTCCCGTCCGGTGGCCCGTTATTCTGGTCCCGGAATGAGGAGGGTCGGATGAATGTCAACGGGTGAGTGCGGGAATGCCATCGAGGTGGGGTTCGAGAGGGTGATCGGCTCCGGGAATCATTTCCGTGACCGGAAGGCGTCATGGCCGCGCACTCCCCGCGGTCGCCGGCCGGATCCCACCAGGGTGAGGTGAGCGGCGTGGGCGACAGGCGTGCGGGATTCACGGCCCGACGTAAGGCGAGGGGCTTCACCCAGGAAGGGCTGGCCACGGCGGTCGGGGTGGAGTTCTCCACTGTCGGGCGCTGGGAACGCGGTTCGCTGACACCCCAACCGTGGCGGAGGGCCCGGATCGCGAAGGCACTGGGGGTCTCGCTCGACGACCTGGCCACGCTCCTCGGCGAGGATCCGGCCGACGGCTCGCAGGGCCTGTCACGGGGTGGGACGGGGCGAGCGCCCTCCGACCGCACCCCGGACGCCCTCCTTCCAGCCTCGGGCTCGCCGATGTCCGCGACGAGCGAGCCTGGTGGACCGGCCGAACGAGGCGACGGGCCCCCGGTGCCGGCCGGGCACCTCGAGGCCCTCACCGTGACCGTGCCGCCGCCACGGCGGATAGGACGCTCCGAGGTCGAGCAGGTCAAGCTGATGACCAGCACCCTGGCCACCAGCGAGAACCTCCACGGCGGAGGCATGGCTGGGGAAGCGGGCGCGGCGCACCTGAGATGGGCCAGCCAGCTACTGGACGCCCAGGCCAGCACCGCCGTACGTGCGGGGATCTTCGAGGCCGTCGGCAACCTCGCGGGAGTCGTCGCGTTCTCCGCCTTCGACGTCGGGAACCACGACGCCGCGACCCGGTGCTTCCGGTTCGGCCTGTGGTGCGCTGAGCAGGGCGGCTGCTGGGAGCTGCGTGCCGCGACCCTCGCTGACCTGGCCCGTCAGGCCATCTACCTCGGCAACGTGGACGAGGCACTGTCCTCGATCGAGTTCGCCCAGGTGCGAGCTGACCGGCTGACGGCCACCGCACGAGCCATGATCGGAGTCGTCCGCGCCCGCTTGCTGGCGGTGCTGGGGCGTGACGATGAAGCCCGAGCGGAGGTGGACCGCGCCGACGCGCACTTCGCGGAACGGCAGCCGGAGGCGGACCCGCCCTGGCTGGTCTACTACGACGAGGCCGAACACGCCGGCAGCAGTGCGCGGGCGCTGACCTCGCTCGCTCTCGCCGCGAACCGGCCGGGGGAGGCGGCGGACCGGCTGAGAACCGCGATCCAACTGCACAGCGACGCCTACCCGCGCTCGCGGGCGTTCTCCAGAGCGCGGCTGGCGACCCTGCACATGGCGGTCGGGGATCCGAGGGAAGCCGCCCTCGTCGGCCGGCGCGCTGTCGAGGACGCCAGGATGTTGCACTCGCGGCGGATGGACGAGGAGCTCGCCACGCTGGTCCGAGCGTGTCAGCGGCACCGTGCGATACCGGAGGTGGCGGAACTCGTGGAACTCCTGACCCACCCCACCGATGACTGAGGCGAACGGCGCCCCGCTCCCATCAGCGCCGAACTCCCGAGCGGTGCTCGAAGCAGCGGGTGAACGAGCAGGCGTGTCGACCACGGACGCGACGCTGATCCGGGACGGGATGAACGTCCTCTACCGGTTGGCCGGCGGTGTGGTGGCACGGATCGGACCGGCGGGGTCGCACCTCGTCGCCGAACGCCACCTCCGCGCTTCGCGCTGGTTGGCCGATCGCGGCGTTCCCGTCGTCCGCACCGTCGACGGTGTCGAACAGCCCACGTCCGTGGGAGGTCGACCTGTCACCTGGTGGGTGCGGCTACCCGAGCACCGCCCCGCCACTCCGGCCGAACTCGGCGCGACGCTGCGGCGGCTCCACCGGCTGGATCTCCCCGAGGCGGGCGTGTTTCCCACCGTCGACCCCCTGGAGGGACTAAGTGCCGCACTCGACGGCGAGACCCTCCTGGCCGAGGGAGATCGGGACCTGCTGCGCGATCTCGCGGACCGACTGCGCGTCGAGTACCGGGCCTTGGTGCCCCATCTCCCGCTCCGGCTCATTCACGGCGACGCCTGGCAGGGCAACGTCGTGGTCCCCGTGGCCGGCGGGGAGCCCGTGCTGCTGGACCTCGACCAGATGGGAGTCGGCCCCCCGGAGTGGGACCTGGTTTCCCTGGCGGTGGACCACACCGACTTCGCGCGGATCACCGACGCCGAGTACCGGGCGTTCGTGGCGGCCTACGGCGGTTACGACATGACCACGTGGTTCGGGTACCGCACCCTGGCCACGATCCGAGAACTGCGGTGGGCGACGTTCGTCCTGGGCAAGGCGAGGGTGAGCCCGGCGGCGGCCGCCGAGGCCCGGCACCGGGTGGCGTGCCTGACGGGAAAGGTCGAGCGGCC
>NZ_AGVX02000523.1 GCF_000239155.1 Actinoalloteichus spitiensis RMV-1378 | reverse complement strand
GCGCCGACGGAGATCGTGCGGCGTCCCCGTCCCGCCGACCGGCCCGCCACGCGGGAGCCGGAGCGCGCCCAGGAGGCATCCGCCACCGCCGCCCCGGTCGCGGAGAGCGCGCAGCCGGAGTCGACCGGCCAGCACAGCTGGCGTTCGGCCGGCGACGAGGGCTGGGAGGCGGCCAAGACCGTGCTCAACCAGAAACCGGAGGACACGACGACGGCGGGGCTGCCCAAGCGGGTGCCCAAGGCCCAGCTGATGCCGGGCTCGATCGCTCCGAAGAAGGACAAGCCCAAGACCCCACCGAGGGTCAAGCCGTCCGAGCAGTCCCCGAGGAGCACCGCTTCTGGAACGGCACCAGCCCCCGCGTCGACCGGGCAAGAGCGCTTCGGCCCCGTTCGCTCGGCCGACTCGATCCGAGGCAGGATGTCCAACTTCCAGCAGGGACTGCGGCGTGGCAGGCACCATAGGGTCGAGACCCTGGTGAACACCGGCCCGTCCGCAGCACAATCACACCAGTCCACCGGCCGTCACGACGAGGAGCAGGAGTGACCGCTTCCGCCCAGCAACCAGGCAGCTTCGGTTGGTTGATCACTGATTTCGTACGGCGTGTCCCCGGCGTCGCCCACGCGGTGGTCGTCTCCGCGGACGGCCTCCTACTCGCGGGTTCCCAGGGCCTGCCCCGGGACCGGGCCGAGCAGCTCTCCGCGGTTGCCTCCGGCCTGATCAGCCTCACCCAGGGGGCCGCCCGGGTCTTCGACGCCGGTGAGGTGGCGCAGACCGTGGTGGAGATGGAACAGGGCTTCCTGTTCCTGATGTCCATCAGCGACGGTTCCTGTTTGGCTGTCCTGGCGGCGCCGAACTGTGATATCGGTTTGGTGGCCTACGAGATGACATTGCTCGTCGAGCGGGTCGGGGCCCAGCTCACGCCAGAGCTACGAGCCCAGTTGCAAGGTGCTACCCGCAGGTGACCTCGCAGGTGAACTTACGGAGTGATCGGTGATGACCACTGACCCTGGTTCCGGTGACGGACGTGCTGGCGACTGGGCCAGCCGCCTCGATCTCGATGGCTTCTACGGACGATCCCATCACCGGGACCGGGCCGAGCAGCGGCACCACCGGGACGAAGACGTCGACTACCTCGTCGGAGACCCGGACCGCGCGCTCTTCGGTGGGCCTGGCGCCGATCTGCTCGGCACGAGCATGTCCGACAACTATTCCGACGGCTACGCCGGGGAGTACGCCGACCGCGGCTACTCCGACGGCTACCAGGCCCCGCCACCGGTCGACGAGACCGAGCAGAGCTGGCCGGAGTACGAGCACGACGACGAGGAGAGCCGGGATCCGCTGGTGGAGACCGGTTCCCTCGTCCGCCCCTACGCCAGGACGGGCGGGCGGACCCGCCCCGATTATGATCTTCCTATCGAGGCGTTGGTCTCCACCAGTGACCGCGGCCGCGAGCAGCGGACCGCGGCGCTGGCCGAGCACCGGTCGATCTGCGGTCTGTGCACCGAGACCCGGTCGGTGGCGGAGATCGCCGCGCACCTCCGGTTGCCACTGGGCGTGGTCCGGGTACTGATCGGCGACATGGCGAGTCTGGGGCTGGTCCTCGTGCACAACAGCGGCCTGGTGACGGGTGACGGGCCGTCTCTCGCGTTCCTGGAAAGGGTGTTAAGTGGGCTTCGCAGGCTTTGATCCCCAGCGGAATGCGGAACAGAAGCAGGCGACCACATCCACGAAGATCGTCGTGGCCGGAGGGTTCGGCGTCGGCAAGACGACCTTCGTGGGCTCGGTCTCCGAAATCGTGCCGCTGACCACTGAAGCTGTCATGACGGAAGCCAGCGTGGGGGTCGACGACCTGACCGCGACGCCGGGGAAGGTGACCACCACGGTCGCCATGGACTTCGGCCGGGTCTCGCTGGACAGCGACCTGATCCTGTACCTGTTCGGCACGCCCGGTCAGCACAGGTTCTGGTTCATGTGGGACGACCTCGTGAAGGGCGCCATCGGCGCGATCGTGTTGGTCGACACCCGCCGGCTCGCCGACGCGTTCGCCTCGATCGACTTCTTCGACGACCGGGAGCTGCCCTACGTGGTGGCGGTGAACTGCTTCGACGGCATGTTGCACCACCGGATCGAGGACGTGCGTGAGGCGCTCACGATCGACGAGAACGTGCCGATCGTGACGTGTGACGCACGCAACCGCGACTCGACGAAGCAGGCGTTGATCACGTTGGTCGAGCACGCCATGCGCCAGCGGCTGGCCGTGCACAGCGGTAGCTGAGGCATACCGGTGGCCGTGGCGGGTGTCGCCGACGGCCGTCGTTCCGGCAGTCCGGGTGGGGCCGCTGCCGGGTGAGAAGAAAGGTGGACCCGGGCCAGGAGGGAGTCGTCGGGGGCTCCCGGTCCGGGCCGGTGGGCAGCGGCACGTGCCCAACCGGGGCGGCGGTGGCAGCGGCCGCGTTGATCGCCCACCACGCAGGCCGGGTCCCCTGGCCCGGGCGGCGCACCGGCGGGTCCGACCGGTGGCACCGACCGCCGGGGATCAGGACGGCAGCCGGTACCGGAGCAGTACCACATCACCGACCGGGCGGGCGTCCACCAGGGTCATCCGCCGGCCCGACGTCCAGGGGAACTCGCCGTCGCCGACGAGGCGCGGAGCCCGGCTGTCGCCCACGAAGAACGGTGCGACGACCACATGGAGCTCGTCGACCAACCCGGCCGTGAGGAACCAGGTGTGGATCGCCGTGCCCCCCTCGACCAGGAGCCGGCGCACTCCCCGGCCCGCGAGGTCGGTGAGGACCCAGGCCAGGTCGACCCGGGGACCGGCGTCGACCACGACGGCCCGAGCCCCCACGCCCTCGTCCAGCGAGCGGGCGGCCTGGTGGGGCGCGTAGACGAGCTTCTCCGCCGTCCCCTCCGTGAAGAACGCCGCACCCGGGTCGAGCGCGCCGCTCGTCGTCACCGTGACCTTGGTGGGTGAGGGGGGAACCCCCCGCGCAACGCGGGCCCGTCGCCGTTCCTCGGACCGCACGAGGAGCCGCGGGTCGTCCCGGCGGATCGTGTTGGCGCCCACGAGGATGGCGTCGCAGCCCGCGCGCACCTCGTCGACCCGGTCGAAGTCCGCCTCCCCCGAGAGAAGCAGCCGGTGGGGCGAGGCGTCGTCGATGTAGCCGTCCACGGACATCGCGCAGCTCACCAGGACATGCGGCCGGTCGTCCGCCATCACGCTCCTCCTCGTCCGCCCCGTCGGCACGGCGTCACGATCCTCCCGCACCCGGGTCGGACGACACCGCCGGACCGGCGCCGGGTGCCCGCCGGACCGGCCAGGGGCCGGACCGGCACGTCCACCGCGCCGCTGGCAGGGTGGGGCCATGCCCGCCAACACGAATACCGGTGGGCGGGTCGAGCCTCGAGCCCCGGCCCGCTCCGGGCCCACCCACGGGCCGGCGCGGTCGCCCGCAGAGGACGGACGCGCGACCTCGGCGGCGCGCACCGGGTCCTCGTACCGGGAGCGGTCCGCCCCTCCGGGGTGGCCGGGGCTGGCCGTGTGGTGGACCCAGTGGGTCCCGGACGGCACCCACCACCGTCAGCTCGTGCTGCCGGACGGGTCGGCCGACGTCGTGGTGTGGGACAGCGGCGTGGTGGAGGTGGTCGGCCCCACCATGGCACCGGTCGTGGTCGACCTGGCGGGCGGGTCCCGTTGTCGCGCGGTCCGCATCCGCCCCGGGGCGCTGTCGGCGGTGTTCGGTGTCCCGGCGACCCTGCTGCGGGACGAGGTCCTCCCGCTGGACGCGGTGCTCGCCCCGGCCGCCGCGCGGGAACTCACCGGCCTGGTAGTGGGGGAGTCCGGTGTGGCGCGCGCCCGGTGGCCGAGTCGCCCGCCCGACCCCAGGGCGCGTCGGGCGGTGGCCTGGTTGGCGCGGGACCCGGCGGCCAGGGTCGACCGGGTGGCCGCTGACCTGGGCATGTCGGGTCGGCAGCTGCGCCGCCTCGTGCTCGCGCACGCGGGCCTGGGCCCGAAGGAGCTGCACCGCACCTTCCGCCTCCACCGGTTCCTCCACCTCGCGGAATCGCCGCTGGGCCGCCGTCGTCGCCTGGCCGGGCTGTCGGTGGAGGCGGGCTACGCGGACCAGGCGCACCTCTCCCGTGAGTTGCGGGCGCTGTCCGCCCTCAGCCCCGGCGACCTGCTCCGCCACCGGGCGGGATGACGGTGGCGGGGCCGCTGCGTCCGATGTCGGCGGTGCCGGGAGCGGCGGCCCGGCGGAGGCGCCGGCGTCGCCGCCGGCCTCACGCCTCCCCGCGCGCCGCCAGTTCCACCAGGAGTTCGAGACCACCGGCCCAGGCCATCGCCGCCGCCGACCGGTACTGCCGCCGTTCCTCGGCGTCCACCGCCAACGACGCCAGGCCGCTCTCCACCACCCGCACCAGCGTCGAGGTGGGGTTCCACGCCTGCAGGCGCACGGCGACCGTGGTCCGCCGGCCCGGTGCCGGATCGCGTTCGGGAAGCGTCGACAACCGGTAGCGCAGCAGCGTCGGTGGTTCCAGCGCCTCCACCACCCCGAGGAAGCGGCCGTGTTCGCGCCAGCGGTACTCGATCAGGCCGCCGACCCTCGCGTCCAGGGCGGCACCGTCGAAGGCGTACCAGACCCGCAGGTGTTCGGGCCGTGTCACCAGTTCCCACGCCCGGGGTGGCGCCACGGCGAGCACCGCCTCCTGCCGCACGCTGTCCTCGTCCACCCCGTCCCTCCCCTCCGGCCCGCCGTGCTCCCGTTCCATGGACGCATCCGCCGCGTTCCGCCGCGAGTCGAGCCGCACCCGGACGCCCCGGCCCAGCCGCGACCACCGGCGGCCGAGCCGGGTGCGGCGGCGCCGCATGCCGGGT
>NZ_AGVX02000524.1 GCF_000239155.1 Actinoalloteichus spitiensis RMV-1378 | reverse complement strand
CCCGCCGTGCTGCGCCGGTACCGCCCCGAGGAGTACGGCGCGCTGGCCGCCTACGACCTGGAGTTCTCCGGCGCCGGCGGGGACCGCGTCCGCGGCTGGTACCTGCGTCCCCCCGGCTCCGGGGACACGCCGCTGCCGACGGTGGTGACCTACATCGGGTACGGCGGCGCCCGGGGCCTGCCCTGGGAACACACGCTGCTGCCGGCCGTGGGGTACGCGGTCGTCGTCATGGACAACCGGGGCCAGGGCGGCAGGTCGATGGTCGGGGCGACCGGGGACCACCCGACCGGCCCCGGGGGTTCCGAGTACCCGGGGGTGATGACCCGGGGCATCGCCGACCCCGAGCACTACTACGTCACCCGGCTCATCGGCGACGCGGTGCGCGCGGTGGAGGTCGCCGCCGAGCTCCCCGGGGTCGATCCGGGGCGGATCGCGGTGCGCGGCGGGAGCCAGGGCGGCGGGTTGGCCCTGGCGGCGGCCGCGCTGGCCCCGGACCTGGTGCGGGTCTGCCAGGCGGACGTGCCGTTCCTCTGCGACCTGGCGCGGGCCGTGACCATCGGCTCCGAGCACCCCTACCTGGAGATCTCCGAGTTCCTGTCCCGGCACGACGACCTGGTGCCGGCCGCGCTGCGGACCCTGACCTACGTGGACTGCGCGTTGCTGGCCCGGCGGATCACGGCGCCCACCCTGGTGAGCGTCGGCATGATGGACACCGTCTGCCCGCCGTCCACGGTGTACGCCGCGTACCACGAGATCACCGCGCCCAAGGAGTTGGCGGTCTTCCCGTTCGGGTGGCACGTGCCGCCGGCCGGCCACACCGAGCGGCAGCTGGCGCACCTGCGGCGGTTCCTGGGCGCCGAGGGCACCGAAGCGGCCCCGGAAGCTGTCCTGACGGAACCCTGAACGGCCGTCGGCGCCTCGGGGCGGGCGTCGTCGGTGCCGCCCCGGTCAGGCGGCTCCCATCCCGGCCAGGAGCCGGGCGAAGCCGTCCTCGGTGACGATGGGGATCTGGTAGGCGCGGGCACGGCGGGCCTTGGTGGACATGGAGTCCGGGTCGGCGGCGACCACGAGCCGGGTCCGCCGGCTGACGTTCTCGGGTGTCACGGCCAGCCCGGCCGCCGCCGCGCGGTGCTGCCAGACCTCCCGGGGTTCGCGGGTGGCACCGGTGAACACCACCCGGTCGCCCCGGGCCAGGGTGAAGCGGCCGGGCCGGGCCACGGCCTCGGCCTGGACGGTGGCTGACGGTCGGGGGGCGCTGTCGCGGGCCGCCCGGTCGGCCTCGGCCGCCTCGGCGGCGGAGAGCCCGAGCAGCGCGGCGAGCCGGACCAGGCTGGTGGTCTCCCGTTCGAGCACGGGGGCGGCCAGCCGGCCGCTGGCCGGGAACGGGGTGGTGGTGCGGGCGAGCACGGAGGCACGCAGGTACGCGCGGTGCAGGTCGCGGGCGGTCTCCCGCCGCAGGTCCAGCCGGCCGGCCAGGTCGACCAGCGCGTCCTGTTCGGACTGGGAGATGACGTGGTCGAGCAGGGCGGTGTCCAGCAGGGCGAGGTAGGCCTCGGCGCTGGCCGGCTCCGCAGGGCCGTCGCAGTGGCCCTCGGGCAGGCGTTCGAGGAAGTGCGGTCGTTCACCGAGGGGCACCCGGCGGCGGCGCGTGTGCTCGGGGAGGTCCCACACCGGCAGTAACGGCCAGCGGGCGTTCTCGGCCCGGTCGAACAGGTCGGCCCACGGTTCGGGGCGGCCGGCGGCGCCGAGGTAGTAGCCGAGGAGCCCGGCGGCGGCCCGGGCGTCGTGCAGCGCCTCGTGGGCGGCGGTCTGCCGCAGGCCAACCGCCGCGCAGCAGGCGGCCAGCGACCGCCGGGAGCGGGGCAGGTACTTCTTGGCCAGCCGCATGGTGCACACCCCGGTCTCGGCGTCGAGGGGCACCGTCACACCGGTCCTGGCGAACTCGGCGCTGAGGAAACCGGCGTCGAAGGAGAGGTTGTGGGCGACGAGGACCCGGCCAGCGAGCTTCTCGGCGACGAGACCGGCCACCCGGTCAAACGTGGGCGCGCCCCGGACGTCGGAGGCGGAGATGCCGTGCACGTGCTGCGGACCGAGGTCCCGGTGCGGGTTGATGAGGGTGCACCACTCGTCGGTGATCGTCCCGTCGCGGTCGACGTGCAGGATCGCGATCTCGACCACCCGGTCGTGCAGGGCGGCCGCCAGCCCGGTCGTCTCGAGGTCGACCACCGCGTATCCGGTCACTGGGCACCATCCTCCCGGCGTTGTCGGGGTGTGCCGCGGTCGGGCCGCGCCCCGGTCCCATCGATGATCTCCTTCTCCTTCGATCTTGCCGGGAGGTCCGACACTTCCGCGTGTGCCATGCCGGTGACGTCGATCGTCACACTCTGCCAGCAGGGTGTGGGCGGCTGACTCCCGGCCCGGGCCGGGCGGTCCCCCGACCAGCGTGGACGGTCCGTTGTGGCCGGTCGTGGACACGGGTTCACCCAGCCCGGCGGGGGTCGTCGGACGACTCGCCCGGCCTCGGTCGTCCCGCAGGCGAACGGTTCCGGTGCTCACCGGCCCGGGGTGGCGGGGCCGGCCGCGTCACTCGGCGTCGAGGAGGTGGCGCAGTGCCTGCCGGTAGCCGAGGAAGGCCCGGCGCCCCCGGTCGGTGAGCGAGTACCACGTCCGAGGGCGGCGGCCCTCGTGCCCCTTGGTCACCGTGACGTAGCCGGCGCGTTCCAGGGTGGCCATGTGCTTGGACAACAGGGAGTCGCTGACGTCCACTGCGTCCCGCAGGTGGCCGAAGGCGACCCGGTCGTCCCTGGCCAGCAGCGCCATCACCGACAGCCGGACCGGGGTGTGGATCAGCTCGTCGAGGCGCCGCCGGTAGTCGGCGGTGCGCGCGCTCACCGCCGCGCTGCCCGCCAGGCGAGGACCAGGTAGGGAAGCGCGGGCAGCAGGCCGAACAGCACCGCCCAGGGCGTCAGGCCGCTGGGGACGACGAAGCGGTTCATGAGCAGGGCGACCAGGGCCAGTGCGGCGCTCGCGCACAACGCGGGCCGTTCGAGTTCCACGGTGCGCGGGTCGGCGCTGCGCAGGCGGGCCACGGCCAGGCCCAGCAGTCCCAGCACGAGCAGGGACGCGGGCACCACGAGATCGCCGGGGGCGACAGCCGGGGCCACCTTCAGCCCGGTGTAGAAGGTCGTGACGGCCGCCGCCATCAGCAGACACGACACGACGTATCCGCGACCGCCGGCGCAGGCCCGCCGGCCGGCGTCGCGCGCCCGGGCCACGGCGAGCGCCGCCGACAGCTGGTGATCACCGGTCATGGTCCCGAGCGTAACAAGCGGTTGAACGGGATTCAGGTAGTCGCGCGGGGGAGAACCGCCAACCTGATCCCGGTCCGGTGGTGGGTCGCGGCGTTCCTCCCGGGGCGCGGTGTCGTGGCACCATGACGCGGTGAACCCCGGAGACGGCAGCGCCGACCCCCAGTCCACGACGGCCCGCGCGGTCACGGCCGCCACGGAGGCCGCCCGCGAACTCGGTGTCGAGGTGACCGAGCCACGCGTGCTCTACCAGGCGTTCTCCGTGGTGGTGCACCTGGCCCCCGCTCCGGTGGTGGCCCGGGTGCCCACCGTGCTGCCGGCGGTGCCGAGCTGGAACCTGGACCTGCTGACCGCCCGCCAGCGCAACGAACTCGACGTGACCGCGTGGCTGGCGGAGCAGGGCGTGCCGGTGGCGGGACCCTCCCCGCTCGTGCCGAGGGAGCCGGTGCGCCGGGACGGGTTCTCGATCACCTACTGGCGCTACCTCACGCCCCTCCCCGACCTCGAACCGGACTACGCGCCGAAACCCGAGGCCGTCGCGGAGCTGCACGCGCACCTGCGCGGATATCCCGGTGAGCTGCCCTTCCTCACCACCTACACCGAGTTCGTGCCCGAGGCGCTGCGGCTGCTGGAGTCCCGGCCGGACCTGCTGCGCCCCGAGGACCTCGACCGGGCGCGCCGGGAGTGGGCGGTCCTGGCGCCGGTGGTGGGGTCGCGGGAGCGGTTCGAGGCGGAGTTCCCCGGGGTGGACCTCCAGCCGGTGCACGGCGACGCGCCGTCGTACAACCTGATCCGCGCCGAGGAGGGCACCGTCTACGCGGACTTCGAGCTGGTGTCGGTGGGGCCCCGGGAGCGGGACATGGCCCTGACCGGTGAGGAGGCGGTGGCGGCCTACGACGTGGCGGCGGCCCGGCACGGGTTGCGGCCGTTGGACCGGCGGGTGCTCGCGGTGGTGGAGAACCTGGGCATGTTGGAGGCGGTGTCCTCGCTGGCGCTGGTGGACCAGCTGCCGTTGTTGGCGGAGGCGTTGCCGCCGCTGGTGGAGCAGTGGCGGTCCTCGGAGTTCGCCGGTGGCCTCGGGCGGCGCTCCGGCTGATCCACGGTTCGTGCGGTCCCGGCTCCGGCGGGAACGGCAGACGGCGAGTGGTTCCGCCTCCGGGGGCCGGCGCCGCCGGGTGACCCGGCGGTGTCCCCGTCCCTGCCCGCCGCCCGTCGAACGGGCCGGGACGCGGTCGGGTGGGGACGGGCGGACACCGCCCACGCCCTGGCTGGGAGGGGTGTGCCGCTGCTCGGCGGAGCTGTCGGGGACGCGGCCGGGGGCACCACCCTCGCAGCGCGAGCGGACCTGCGGACGACACGAGCCGGAGGACGACGGGCGACCGGAGGCAGCCGGGTGGAGGTGGACGGCGGGATGTCCGCCTCGCGCGCGGGCTTGGGTCACTCACGGTCGAACGGAGGCCGGACGCCCGTCGGGGGCGAGACGCTCGGCCGGGCGGTGGGCAGGCGTCGCACCCCGGGCGCGCGGGCGGAAGCGCCGGCCCCGGGCGGGATGTGACAGTTCGTGCCGACAGTCGGAGGAACTTACTGCTCAGAGGAGTGGTTGACCCTCGTTGGAGTGGGATCATGTCGGGATCGCCGACGCAGGCACGAGAATGAACCCTTCGTGTCGCCCCCAGCGGGCTCGGCATCTCCCACGTCCGCCTACCAGGAACGAGGACGTCCCCTGATGACGACACCTGGACCGCTCTCCCGACTCCGTCCCGCCGCCGCGTTGGTCGTACTCGTCGCGGCCGGTACCGCCCTGACACCAGCCACCGCCGCCGCACAGGCACTCCCGCCCTACGGCGCGCCCGACGCGGCACCCGTCGTTCGCGCCGCCGAACCGACCGCCGCCCCCACCGTCCCGCTGACCTGGTCCGTACCGTTCGCGGTGGCCATGGCCACCGACGAGCGTGCCGAGGCGGTCCGGGTGGTGGGAGCTCTCCTCCCGCGCGCCGACGAGGACGCCGACTCCGCCACGCCGGGCCTGCTGGTCGCCCTCGCGCCCGGGCTGCCCACGCTGTTCCTGACGCCCGCGACCGACTGAGCACGTCCTCAGCCACGAGCACCGCCGCCCGCCACCCCGCGCACGCCGGGTCCGACCTCGCCGGGCACTGGGTCGCCGGTGAGCATGGGGCGCCGCTCGTTGCGGCGGTGGAGCTCCTGGTCGTGACCTCCCGCGCGGTCCCACGACCGCGTGGTGCCAGCACGGTCCCCCTGCCCAGGCCGGTGCCCCGGTGCGGCAGCGACCACGCCACGGGGGCGACAGCCGGGGGAACCTGGCCGCTCGTGCCCGTTCCCGCTCCTGGAGCGGCCGCCGGTTCCGGGATGGCCGA
>NZ_AGVX02000525.1 GCF_000239155.1 Actinoalloteichus spitiensis RMV-1378 | reverse complement strand
AGGGGGCGATGCCGGTTCCCGGCCCGGCGGGGCCCGCGCGACAGCCGCTGCCGCCCCCCAGGCCGGCGACGCGGATGCCGACCCACCCGCTCCACGGCGCCCGGCCGGGGCCGTCGAGCAGCGGGCGGTTCGCCGACAGCGACGCACCGTTACCCGCCCGGCCGAGGCGGGGAGGCAACGGTTGGCCCGGCTGGCTGCTGGCCATCGGCCTGGGTGCCGCCGTGGTCGCGGTCGTCGCCGTCGCCTCGTCCGGTAGCGGGCCCAGGTCCGGTCTGGAGGCCTCGGAGCGCCGCACCGAGTTCGTCGTCCCCACGCCACCGCCGACACCGCCGCCGAGGGACCTGCCGGCCCCTCCTGAGCGCCCCGAACGCCCCGAGCCGACCGAGGACACCCCGCTGGTCGAGCCGACCGAGGAGGCGCCGCCTCCTCCCCCGCCCGCGCCCCAACCGGTGCTGCTGCTCGCCGACAACCCGATCCACGGCGGCGGCCTGCGCGCCGCGGACACCACCGCCTGCCAGCTCGTCGGCTTCAGCCCGGACGCGGCGGGGCAGGAGGCCTACTACCGGTCCGCCATGCCCTGCGCGGTCGACTCGTGGTCCCCGGCCCTGGAGGCCGCGAACCTCCCGAGCACCGAACCGTCGCTGGTGGTGATCAACGGCCCGGTGGACACGCCGTGCGGCACCGCGCAGTCCTCCTACTACTGCAGCGGGAACCAGACCATCTACATGGCCGCGGCGGTGCACGCGCAGCAGGAACGGCTCGGTGACTCCCCTGGCCCCTACCTGAGCGTCTTCGCGCACGAGTACGGCCACCACGTGCAGGGGTTGGCCGGGATCATGCAGGCGGCGTGGGACGACCGCTACGAGGTGGGTGTGGATTCCGAGGCGGGTCTGGAGATCTCGCGGCGGATGGAACTCCAGGCGTCGTGCTTCGGGGGGATGCTGATGGCGGCCATGTCCCGGACGGGGGTGGTCGACATCGACACCGCGATGGCCGCGCTCGCTGATGCCGCCAACCGGGGCGACTGGCCGCAGAACGGGTCCCGGGACCACGGTGCCCCGGAACGGAACGGCGCCTGGATGCGGCAGGGCTACGAGATCAACCTGACCTTCGAGTGCAACACGTGGGCGGTGGAGTCCGCGCAGGTCAGCTGATCGACCGGGGCGGCCCCCTGACCGCCCGGCCGGTCATCCCCGCCCGGCGGGCCGCGGCGGGGTTCGGGTGGCCCGTCGGGCAGGGCCGGGGACCCGCGGAGCCGAGCGGGGTTCCCTCCTCGGTGGAGGAGCCTTCGCCAGGCGCGGGTGGGAGCGGTGCCGGTCGCCGCCGCCACGCCCGCTACCCGGCCTGGTGCGCGCCGCGCGAGGAGCACGCCATCACCTGGGTGTGCTGGACGGTGGTTCCGGCGACGGGCCCTCCTGGTTGGCGCCGTCCACCGGCGAGAAGAACGCGGTGCCCTCCTGACCACGAGCACCGGTGCCCGGCTCAGCGGCTCCCGGGAGTGGGAGGAAGGCGGTTCCGGTGTGGGGCCCGGCGGGTGCCGGCTCGTGCTCCACCGGCGCGAAGAAGGCGGTCCCCGTTTCCGCCTGGTGGTGGTCGGCCAGGCGGCCCGCCGATGTCTCCGGACCGCGCGGGCCGTCGGCTTCTGACCGGAGCTCCGGGCCCTGAGCGCTGGTGGCGGAGCCGAGGCCCCACCCCTCCCGGTACGCGGAGTCCTCTCCGGGGGCAGCGGGGTCGCCGTCCGGTGCGGACGCCGGCGGACGCTCGTCGGTACGGGCTGTCGGTCCCGGTAGCGCGCTGCCCCGCCCGCGCTCCGCGCCCCCGGGGGACCCGGACGACGAGGTGGCACCACGCGCGCGGCGGGCCCGCATCCGCCGGATGTCCCGGGTCGTCTGCCGGACCAGGAAGGCCAGTCCGGCTCCGCCCACCGCCGCGATGGTGAGCAGGACGGCCGAGACCCGGTCGTTGGTCTCGCCCACCCCGGCGGGGCTGGTTCCCGCCAGCCACACCCGGTACTGGCCGGACCCGAGGCGCATCACCTCGACGTCGAGCTCCCGTTCCTCGTGGTGCCCGCAGGCTTCGAGGTCCGCGACGTGCTGCTCGCCGTCGACGGTGAACATCACCTTGTCGTTCTGGTCCGCGGCGCACTCCCCGGAGACCAGGACGGTGGCGGTCGTCTCGCGGAGTTCACCACTCCCGGAGTTGAGGGGGAGGATCCTCGTGGCGGCGAAGACGACGGCGAGCCCGAGCACGCCCATCGCGATCATCACTAGTACCCATCGAGCGGGTCCACGCCTCACCACGGTGTGCCATGCTTCCAGACGCTCGGTGTGCGCCGGGTGTGTGTCCCGTCGTCCGGTCCCGATCCGGTGGTCAGCCCGGCCCGGTGCCGTCCGGCCGCGCCCGGTCCGACCCGCCGTTCCGCAGGTAGATCACCCGGTCGGTGGGGCGGAGCACCGCCGCCGCTGGTGAGTCGACCGGGACCAGTCCGGCCTCGCGCACGACGGCGAGCACGGTTTCGGCGAGGTCCCGGGGCGAACGGCCGTACTCGTCCGGGGTGAGGGCTCGTTCGGCCAGCACGACCTCCGCCTCGGAACTGATGATCGTCTCGAAGAGGTCGACCAGGGAGGGCGAGAGCGTCGCCATGCCCAGCAGCCTGCCGGCGGTCTCGCTGGACACCACGACGGAGTCGGCACCCGACTGCTGGAGCAGGTGGACGTTCTCGGACTCGCGCACCGCCACCACCACCTGGGCGTGGGGGGCGAGCTCGCGAGTGGTCAGCGTCATCAGGACGGCGGCATCGTCGCGGTCCGGTGCGATCACGACGGACCGGGCTCGGTGGACCTCGGCCATGCGGAGCACGTCGGAGCGGGTACCCGACCCTTGCACGGCCACCAACCCGTGCGCCTCGGCACTTTCCAGCACCCGGGGGTCGGTGTCGACGACGACGAGTTCCGACACGTCGACGCCGTCGTTCATCAGCGCCGCGATCGCCGACCTGCCCTTCGTGCCGTACCCGATGATGACGACGTGGTCCTTCACCCGTGACCTCCAGCGTTGGATTCTCAGGGTCTGCCGGGACCGCTCGGTGAGGACCTCCAGCGTGGTGCCGACGAGAATGATGAGGAAAAGCACCCTGAGCGGCGTGATGATGACGACGTTCACCAGCCGGGCACTGGTCGAGACCGGCACGATGTCGCCGTACCCGGTCGTGGAGAGGGAGACGCTCGCGTAGTAGAAGCAGTCCAGCAGGGACAGTTCCCCACCCGTGAAGTCGACGTAACCGTCCCGTTCCAGGTAGACCAGGACCACGGACGTGAGGAGTGCCGCCAGGGCGACCACGAGGCGGCGGGCGATCGACCGCAGTGGACTCACCCCGGCGTGGGGCATTCGGATGATCCCGACCAGGTTGTCCGGTTTGGCTGCGAGTAGCCGTTCCGGGCGCCTCACTCCCCGCCACGCGGCCCGCATGCTCGCCCACCGGCCTCTCGCATCCCGTCGTGGTCGTCCCGCCGAAGTGGGCGCCGGCCGGGGAACCGGCGCCATCGGGCGGGAGCTCCGCCCGCCCACCGTAGGGCCGTCGCGCTCGAGGTCCTGCCAGGACACTCCGTCGCGAACTGGCGAAAGAACGGTGTTTCCGGTAGTCGGGAATGTGCGCAGCGCTGTCGAGCAGAATGCGCACCGACGATTTCGAGTGGTTCCCTCCGCTCGTTCGATGAAGAGTTGAGCCGCTGTTGGATAAAGATTCAGACGCGCTGTAACGACATCGCCAGCACAGGTGATTAGATGTAGGGGTGCCGTCACTCCAGCAGGCTGCCACTGCGCTCGGTTGGCGCGGTCAGCTCATCACCGAGGTCGCCGTTCTCGGCCAGCGCGTCTCCGCCCTGGTACGGGTGCGCGAAGACGTGCACCGCTGGCGGATGGAGAACGGCTGGCCACCGGAACCGGACCCGTCCTGGTTCCGTTCGTGGTTCGAGCCGGAGCTGCACGACCAGATCCCGGTGCCCGCCGTGGACCTCGTCGGGGTCCTGGTCACGGAGTCCCGCGCCGGCAGGGCCCTGCGGTCCTGCGGCACCCTGATGACGCTGGCCCCCTGCGCCGTCGTGCTGCCGTCCAGCCAGACCTCCGACCCCTGGCCGCTCGTGGAACTGGACTTCTACGGGATCGGCGTCGTCACGATCGACGAGGAGGGGGACGCCTCCGTCGCGATCAGCCCCGAGGACAGATCCCAGGAGTTCGGGGGCTCCGTCTTCGGGCGCTGGCTGCTCGAACTGCTGTACCACCGGGTCATGACCAGCGTCCTGTCACCGCCGCGCTGAGGAGTCCCCGGCTGCAGGGTGCCCCGCCTCCCGCTCGGTGTGCCCCACCCGGGCGGGCGCTGGTCGCCCGCTGGGGCCAGCTCCGCGTGGTAGGACGGGCAACGGCCTCGTACGCCGGGCAGGGAGCCGCCCGCCATGCCGGCGCGCTCCCGCGCGCATTGCCCGGGGTGCGCCCGGGCGCTGGATCGCCCGGGCCCGGTTCGGAGCCGCTCCATCCTGGGACGGCTCCGGGATCGCAGCCGCCGAGCCGGGCACGCCTGGTCGGTGGCGATCACCGGGGAACGCGCGTCGACGAGCGGACCCGCGGCTCCCACCTCTGACGCCTCACGGTTCCCGGCGGATCCAGGTGCCCGTGGAGCAGGCGCGCGCGAGCCCCACAGCCCTCCCCGGTCCTCCGCGAACCCCAGGTGCGGGCCGGGCGTGGACGGCGTTGACGCGGGCCACGTCGACCGGCTGGCCGGGCGTGCCGTGGCCCCGGCGAAGGGCGTGGTCCGCGGGTCCAACGCCTCGGCACCCGCGGCCACCGGGTGGTCACCGGTTCCGCCGCGGTGGAACCACGGCCGCCGGGAACGGGACCGGGCCGTGGAGCCCCGGCCGGGGAAGGGAGCACCGGGGCGGGGCTCTCCCCGGCTCCTTCCTCCCCACCGCCGCCACGAGACCGATCAGGCGGGAACCAGCTCGTACTCCTGCCAGTTCAGCGCCTCGGGATTCCACTCCATCCCCCGGCCCTCCTGGAGCGCGCGCAGGGCGTGCATGCTGTGCGGCCACCGGCGGACGACGTCGACGATGGCGATGGCGACCATCTCCTCGGCGGTCCGCTGCTGCTCGCCCGGCCCCAGGACGAGCAGGTTGCCGTCCTCCTGCCGGAGATCGGACAACCGGACCTCACCGGACAGCACCTTGCGCTCGACGAGCACCGGCCGGTTGGGAGGCAGCGCGTCCGGCCAGGACTGCCGGTCGATGTCCGCCGCGACCGGGTCACTGCACTGACCGCAGGTGCAGCCGCCGCCCACGGCCCAGCCGTGCTGGGCCCAGTGCCACACGGCCGAACTGCCGTTGTTCAGATCAGTGAGCCCCGCGACGTGCGGCCACGCGTCCACCACACCGCCGAGGGTGGTGGAGCGGGTGGCCGCCTCGTCACTGCCGGGACCGAAGAACGACCAGCCGCCGTCCTCGTCCCGGTCAACACGAACCAGGGGCGCCTTGAGCGCCACGACATCCTCTGCGACCTGGACCTCCGTCGTGGGAGACGTGGCCAGCTTCCAGTGCGTATTTTCCGACATCGCGGGCATCGTCGCGAGGAAACGCCCGGGGTACAAGGACCGCCACTCGATCAGGTGTCACTCGAAGAAGGGATTTTGCGCACCAGGTCCCGGAGGCCGTCCTCGTCCAACAGATCCGCAGGTCGCAGGGTTCTGTTGCCGGGTACGAAGTGGAACGCCGCCCTAACCCGATCCAGTGGCGCACCGCTCAACGCGGCCCACGCGAGCCGGTACGCGGCGAGCTGGACCGCCAACGCCGGCACCCGCTCGGGAGCCGGCGCCCGACCCGTCTTCCAGTCCACGACGGTCCACCCGCCGTCCTCGTCGGCGAACACCGCGTCCATCCGCCCCCGCACCACCACCCCGTCGACCGTGGTCTCGAACGGGACCTCGACCTCGGCCGGCGTACGAGCCGCCCACTCGCTGTCGAGGAACGCAGCCTGGAGATCCTCCAGGCCTGTCTCCGGCAGCTCCTCGTCCGCCGCCCCCGGGAGGTCGTCCACGTCCAGCAGCCTGGTCGAACCGAACCGCTGCTCCAGCCACTCGTGGAACGTCGTGCCCCGGCGGGCGTGCCGGTCCGGCTTCCGGGGGAGGGGGCGGCGCAGCCTGGCCGCCAGTTCCTCCGGATCGGCGGCCAGCTCGACGAGCTGGCTCACCGACAGCTGCCCCGGAAGCCGCAC
>NZ_AGVX02000526.1 GCF_000239155.1 Actinoalloteichus spitiensis RMV-1378 | reverse complement strand
GGGGACACCGGCCGGGCGGTGCATCCGCCCCCCGCGTCCCCGCCGGTCAGGCCCGGTCGCTCAGGACTCCGGGCTCAGGCTCATCGGCCCGTAGACCTCGGCGTCGTCCCGGAGCAGCGTGACCGAGGCGACCCCGGCCGAGCGCAGCGCCCGCCACTCGTCCTGGAACCACTCCTCGGCGTCCTCCTGCTCCCCGAAGACCACGTCCGGGCCCGCCACCTCCGAGCCCGTCGAATCCTGGTAGCGCCAGCGGTAGCTCACGTCCGTCTCCCTCACTCGCCCGTCCGAACGGTGCGACCGTAGCCAGGCCGCCCTCGACCGGGCCAGGTCGTCCCGCCGGCCGGACTCCGGACCGGAAAGCCAACCCGGTGGTGGCGCCGTGCCCGTTGGTCGGGCCCCGCCCACCCCTCTGGCAGGCTTGACGCGGACAGGTCAGCCGACGCGTCGAGGCCAACGGAGGAAACACGTGTCCAGTGCGGAGCCCAGCATGCGGGACGTCGAGTTCCCGGAGGTCCCCCGGCCCGACGAGCAGGCCCGGCGGCAGGCCGTCGCCCGCCAGGAGACCCTGACCAAGCCGGTTGGCTCCCTCGGCCGCCTGGAGGAGCTGGGCGTGTGGATCGCCGCCTGCCAGGGCACCTGCCCACCCCGGCCGTTCGCCCGTCCCCGCCTCGTGATCTTCGCCGCCGACCATGGCGTGGCCGCCAACGGGGTCTCCGCCTACCCGCCCGAGGTCACCGCGCAGATGGTCACCAACTTCCTCACCGGTGGAGCCGCGGCCAACGTGGCGGCGGCGAACGCCGGGGTGGGGGTCCGGGTGGCCGACATCGCCGTCGACGCCGACACCCCCGGCCCCATCGCCGGCCACAAGGTGCGTCGGGGCTCCGGCGTGATCGGGCGCGAGGACGCGCTGACCGGAGCCGAGGTCGTGGCGGCGGTCCAGGCGGGGCGGACGATCGCCGACGAGGAGGTGGACGGTGGCGCCGACCTGCTGGTCGTCGGGGACATGGGGATCGCCAACACCACCGTCGCGGCCACCCTGGCCGCCGCGCTCACCGGCATCGAGCCGGTCGCGGCCGTGGGCCGGGGCAGCGGAGTTGACGACCGGGGATGGATGCGCAAGACCGCCTCGATCCGCGACGCCCTCCGACGGGGGCGACCGGTGGCCCACGACCCGCTGGACCTGCTGCGCGTCGCGGGCGGTGCTGACGTCGCGGCCCTGACCGGTTTCCTCGCCCAGGCAGCCGTCCGCCGCACCCCCGTGGTGCTGGACGGGCTGCTCACCGGGGTGGCCGCCCTGCTCGCCGAGGACCTCGCACCCGGCGCCGCCCAGTGGTGGATCGCTGGGCACCGGTCGGCCGAGCCGGCACACGACGCCGTGCTCCGGCAACTCGACAAGGAGCCGCTGGTCGACCTCGGCCTCCGGCTGGGCGAGGGCACCGGGGCGCTGGCCGCGTTACCCCTGCTGACCCTGGCCGGTCGGGCACTCGGCGAGATGGCGACCTACGAGGAGGCGGGTGTGTCCGGGCCCGTCATCGCTCCCCCACCGCTGCCGGGGGCCGTCCGCGACTGAGGTTCGGCCAGGCGCTCGTTCCGGTCACGGCCCACCGAAGGCCGACAGGAGCGACAGGGCCGCGGCCAGCCACCCGAGGGCGCACAGCACCAGGAGCGGGTGCCACCGCCGCCGGGGGCGCTGGTCGACCAGCAACCAGCCGCCCACGCCCAGGGCGGCGGCGGTAGCGAGAACGAAAACGGTGATCGCCAACCACTGTCCGGAGTCCACCGCGCCATGGTGCGGGTTCCGGGGCGAGGACCGCCCGTCGCCCGCTGGCCGCGGGCAGCCCTCCTGGGCTGGCGGGAGGGCGGCACAGCGCCCCGGCATCGTGCCGCCCGGGTCGGCCACGACCACACCGGACCGGCGAGGAGCACCGCGACGGGGAAGGGGCGTCGCCCGTCCCCTCTCGCACCACCGCGCTCGGCGCCGAGCCCGACCGTCCACCACGACCCGTCAACCGGTCCGGAACCGGGCTGGGGACCGGCCCCTCGTCACGCCAGCGTGCGCATCCAGCCGTGGGGGTCGGGCGCCAGCCCCCGCTGCACCGAGGTCAGCCGTTCCCGCAGGCGCGCCGTCACCGGGCCGGTCCCTCCGTCACCGACGAGGAACTCGCCGCCCGCGTGCCGCACCCGCCCCACCGGGGTGATCACGGCGGCGGTCCCGCACGCGAAGACCTCGGTGATCTCCCCCGAGGCGACCCCGGACTCCCACTCCTCGGTGGAGATCCGCCGCTCCTCGACGGGATGTCCCAGGTCGACGGCGAGCTCCAGGAGCGACCGGCGGGTGACCCCGGGCAGCAGGGTGCCTGTCAGCGCCGGCGTCACCAGCCGCGCGCCCTCGCCCTCACCGAAGACGAAGGCGAGGTTCATGCCGCCCATCTCCTCGATCCAGCGCCGCTCCACGGCGTCCAACCAGACGACCTGGTCGCAGCCCTGCGCGGCGGCCTCGGCCTGGGCGAGCAGCGAGGCGGCGTAGTTCCCCGCGAACTTCGCGGCGCCCGTACCCCCCGGGGCGGCCCGCACGTACTCGGTGGACAACCAGACGCTGACGGGCTTCACCCCACCCGTGAAGTACGACCCGGCCGGCGAGGCGATCAACAGGTAGGAGTAGCGGTTCGCCGGCCGCACCCCGAGCCCCACCTCGGTGGAGATCATGAAGGGGCGCAGGTACAGCGACTCCTCCCCGTCCCGGGGGACCCACTCGCGGTCCACGGTGACGAGTTCGGTGAGGGACCGCAGGAACAGCTCGTCGGGGAGTTCGGGCATCGCCAGCCGGCGCGCCGACGCGCGGAACCGCTCGGAGTTCAGCTCGGGGCGGAAGGTGGCCACCGAGCCGTCGGGCTGCTGGTAGGCCTTGAGCCCCTCGAAGATCGCCTGCCCGTAGTGCAACACCATGCTGGCCGGGTCCAGGGCCAGGTCCTGGTAGGGCACCAGCGCCGGGTCGTGCCACCCGAGGTCCTCGTGCCAGTCGACGCGCACCATGTGGTCGGTGAAGTAGCGACCGAAACCCGGGTTCTCCAGTACCTTCGCCCGCTCCGCGGCGGAGGCCGGTCGGTCGGTGAGGGTCCTGGTGAAGGGCGTCTGGGGCGTCATGGCGTGCAGACTAGTACTTTCTCCCCACTCCGAGAATCGAGTCTCGGAGTGTCGGAGGTCCGAGTATCCCGGTCCGCCCGAAACCCGCTGGTCACCGCCGCCGGGCGGCACTCAGCTCGGCAGGGGGGCCGTTTCCGGGGGGCACGTCCACGCCGGCAGCTCCGGACGTGGCCAGGCCGGGTCGGGCGGGTCGAGGTGGCTGCCGTCGAAGGGGAACGCGCCGGCCTCGGCGAGCGCGATCACGCGCTCCCCCTCCGCCCGCAGCAGCCCGGCCTGTTCCCTGGTCACCCGCCCCGCCGCGAGCGCCGCGACCAGTTCGTCCTCGTCCTTCCACTCCCACGTCCGGTCGGGTCGCACGAAGACGTCGAGGACACCGTCGACGCGGTCCACGCCGAAGGGCGTCCGGCCGCGCGGGATCTCCAGGTTGACGTACCAGCCGCGGAAGTCGCCGGCCGGGCCGAAGAACCACCACACGGATGACCACTGGCCCTCCGGAACCCAGCGGAGGGTCGAACTCCCCGTCCAGCGCGACCGGCAGGGACGGCGGCCCAGCACGAAGCGCTGCTCGAGCGGCGCCTCCCGCACCAGCCGGCCGTCGGGCAGGCGGGTCGCGACGATCTCGGTGCCGCCGAGCACCCAGCAGAACACGGCGGCACCGTCGTCGGAGACGACCCGGGCCGGGTGAACGGCACCGACGGTGCCGTCGGGACGCAGGAAGCGGAACAGGATCTCCGCCCCCGCACCCCAACGGGGGGTGCTCGCCCCGGGACGCCCCCGGCTCATCGCACGTGGGACGGCACGAACGGCGGTTTGACGACCTCGCAGGGCAGCGGCCGCCCCCGCACGTCGACCACGACCTCGGCGCCGAGGTCGACGCCGGCGGCGGAGTCCACCAACGCGAGGGCGATGCCGACCCGCAGGGACGGGGAGAAGGTCCCCGACGTGGTGCGGCCGATCACCGCTCCTCGCTGGTCCAGGACGGGCATGCCCGGCCGGGGCACCCCGCGCCCGGTGGCCCGGAGCGCCCGCAGCCGGCGCCTCGGTCCCTCGGCCTTCTCGCCGAGCAACGCCTCCCGCCCCCAGAACGCGTCCTTCCGCCAGCCCACCGCCCACCGGGCACCGCCCTGCAACGGGCTGATCTCCCGGGACAGGTCCTGGCCGTGCAGCGGGTACCCCATCTCGGTCCGCAGCGTGTCGCGAGCGCCGAGGCCACAGGCGCGACCGCCCTCCTCGCCGGCCGCGGCCAGCAGGGCCTCGAAGAGGTCGGAGGCACCGTCGCGGTCGACGACCAGCTCGTAGCCGTGCTCTCCCGTGTAGCCGGTGCGGCAGATCCGCAGCCGGCGTCCGTCGTGTTCGACGTCGACGAAGGCCATGTAGTCCAGGTCGGCCGGAAGGCCGACCGCCTCCAGCACAGCCCGCGACCGGGGTCCCTGCACCGCGAGGACGGCGAGATCGGTGTGCTGGTCGGTCACGGTGACCCCCTCGGGAGCGACGCTGCGCAACCGGTCGGCGACCTCGGCCGTGTTCGCGGCGTTGGGCACCAGGAACACCTCGTCGTCGCTCACGAGGTAGGCGATCAGGTCGTCGACCACGCCGCCGTCCTCAGCGCAGCACAGCGTGTACTGGGCCTGCCCCGGTCCGATCCGGCCGAGATCGTTGGTGAGGCACGAGTTGACGAAGTCCGAGGCCCCCGCACCGGCCACGGTGGCCTTGCCCAGGTGGGAGACGTCGAACACACCCACCGCCTCGCGGACGGCGGTGTGTTCGGCGACCACCCCACCCCCGGCGTACTGGATGGGCATCTCCCACCCGCCGAACGGGGCGAAGGTGGCGCCCCGCCGCTCGTGGTTGGCGTGCAGCGGCCCCCGTCGGGGTCCGCGCGCTGGATCCGTCCCGGCGGGTTGGCCGGCGTCAGCGGAGCGGGACTCAGGCGATGGTGTTGGCGAAGTCACGGGCCGAACGCTACCCGTGACGCCCCGCGCGGCGCCTCCCCCGGGGAAACCGCCGGCGGCGACCACCGGGGCCGTCACCAGCTCCGGTGCCGCCACCGGGCCCACAGGGTGAGGACGGCGAAACCGGCCAGCAGCACCATCCCGGTCACCACCAGCGCCGCCACCGGGAGGCTCAGGGCGAGGATGACCGAACCGAACATCCCGGTGCACGCCAGACGCATCGGCCAGTGCCTCTCATCGGCCATGAGCACCCGCGCCGCGGCGTTGACGAAGGCGTAGTGGACCAACAGCAGGCACGCGGCCACCGCCATCGAGGTGGCGGGGTCGAGGAGCAGCAACGGCGGGAGCACCAGGACCGCGACGGCGGGTTCGGGGGGCCCGACGGCTTCGCCACGCCCCCGTCCCGCCAGCACCCTGGGGAGTTCCCGTTCGACGGCCAACACCCGCACCCCTTCCCGGAGCCGCCGCAGCAGGGGAACCAGAACGGCCAGCGCCGCCAACGCGGCGGCCAACCGCACGAGACGGGACAGGGGCGTGGCGTCGGCCGCGACGAGCAGGTCGAGCAGCGGAGCGGGCGCCAGGGCCAACCGGTCCGCGCCGAGCTGGTGCAGCGCCCCGGCCAGCAACGCCGCCTGGACCACCGCGACCACCCCCAGCCCCACGGCGACGGTGCCCCTGCCCGGCATCCCGCCGCCAACGGCACCCCCGTCCTCCGGGGTGGACGTGCTGTCATCACCTCGTTCGACGGACGGCACCACCCGGTCGAAGCCGGCGATGGCGAAGAACCACAGGGCCGCCGCCCCCGCCACCCCGCCGAGCAACGAGTCGTAGTCCCGCCCCACGACGGTGGCCGAACCGGACGCGACCGGGTCCACCCCCACGGCGGCGGCCACCACCACACCGAGGACACCGACCACGAACAGCGGGAGGCCCCAGCGCGCACCGCGAGGCCGTTCGAGCCGGGCCGCGACACCGGCCAATGCCGCGACCACGAGACCTGCCGAGGCGAGGACCGGCT
>NZ_AGVX02000527.1 GCF_000239155.1 Actinoalloteichus spitiensis RMV-1378 | reverse complement strand
ACTGGCGGCCAGCACGCCGGCCGGGGCCGTGGTGTCGGTCCGCGCGCCCAGCCCGGCGGCGGCCGTGGCCTGGGCGGAGCGGTGCCGGGAGGCGGGGGTGGCCGTGGGGTGTTTCCGGCCACCGTCGGTGCCCGACGGGGAGTCCCGACTCCGGTTGAGCGCCCGGGCCGATCTGACACCGGCGGACGTCGGCAGGGCCGTCGCCGCCGTGAGCGCGGCGGTCAGGGACGTGCCCGGGAGGTGAGCGCGGGGTCTCCCGGCCGCCGGTGTGGTCTGGTTCAGACCGGGACGCCGGTCCGGGTGGGCGTGGCGGGCCTGCGCATCGGGACGTGCGGGATGCCGTCCTCCAGGTACTCGGGGCCGCACTGCGCGTAGCCGAACGCGGCGTAGAAGCCCCTGGCCTGGGTTTGGGCGTCGAGGACGGTGTCGCGGTCGCCAACCTCGGCCAACGCCGCGGTCATCATCCGGCGGCCCTGCCCGGTGCCCCGGGCCGACAGCGCGGTGCAGACGCGACCGATCCGCACCGACCCGTCCTCCTCCAGCAGGCGGAGGCAGGCCAGCGGGGTGTCGTCCCCCGCTTCGGTGCACCACAGGTGCCGGGTGGTCGGGGCGAGGTCGCGGCCGTCCAGCTCCGGGTACGGGCACTCCTGTTCCACGACGAACACCTGTACCCGGAGCTGGAGGAGCCGGTAGAGCTGGTTCGGGGTCAGCTGGTCACCGCTGGCGACGTGCTGGACGTACTCGGGGCGGTGGTCGGACGTGCTGGGCATGTGCCCTGCATAGCACAGCCCGTCAGCGGCCCAGCTGCGCGAGCAGTGCGTCCCGGTAGGTCAGTACCCGGGTGTACACGCCGGGTTTACCGGCCCTGGCGCACCCGTCCCCGAAGGACACCAGCCCGACCAGGCGGCCACCCACGACCAACGGGCCTCCGGAATCGCCCGCGCACGCGTCCCGGCCGCCCTCCGGGTAGCCGGCGCAGACCATCTGCGGGGCGGTGAACTGGGTGTAGGCGCCGGCGCAGTCCGCATCGGTGACCAGGGGAACGACCACCTCCTGGAGGACGCTCGCGCTGGCGCCGTTCTCGCTGGTGCGGCCCCAGCCCATGACCCTGGCCTCGGTCCCGGCGCGGTAGTGGGACTGGCCGTCCCGTTCGACCACGGGCAGCGTCCGGTAGGGCAGCGGTTCGCTCAGGGTGAGGACGCCGATGTCCTCGCCCTGGGTGAAGGAGACGTAGTCGGGGTGGATCCACACCCGGCTCACGCCCACGTCGTGCCCGTCCCCGGTGCGGAGATCGGTGCGGCCCGCCACCACGCGCAGGGTGGCCGGAGCACGGGTGGTCACCTTGCCCGACCGGGTCTCCGCGACGCAGTGGGCGGCGGTGACGACCTTGTCCTGGGCGACCAGCGCTCCGCCGCAGAACTGCTTGCCCTCGCCGTTGAGGAGCGTGACGGCCCACGGGTACTGCTCGGTGGTGGCGTTCGTCCCGCCGACGATCCGGGCCTGGGCGGGCGGGGCGTCCGGTTCGTCGACCGCGGCCGCCGGGGCGGCCAGTCCCGGAGCGGCGACCAGGGCGAGCACGAGGGACGAGGTGAGGCCCCGCAGCCACGACCTCCCGCGGCGCGACTGGACTGGAGAGCGCAGCACTGCTGCTCCTTTCGTCGGACACCAGTAGGGCACTCAGCGTAGCGAACCAGGCGCTCTCCGCAGGGCCCCCGCGGAACCACACCCCTCAATCGGGAAATATTGTCGTGTTAACCTGCAAAAGCACAGGAATTCTTCCTGCAAGTGTGCGCCCGATCACTAGATCGTCCAACAAGGAGCTGTTCAATGTCGTGGGATGCCTCGGTACTGCCGGCGTTCCTGCTCGCCACCGCGGTCTTCGTCCTCACCCCGGGAGTGGACGTCTTCCTCCTGCTCCGAACCTCGGTGCTGGCTGGGACCCGGGCTGGCCTGGCAACGCTCGCGGGCATCCACACGGCCGTCACGCTGCACATCGCGCTCGTGGTGTCGGGCGTCGGGCTGCTGGTGGCACGCCACGAGACGGCGCTGACCGCCCTCCGGTGGCTGGGCGCCGGATACCTCGCCTACCTGGCGGTGTCGATCCTCCTCGGGCTGCTCCGCCGCCGGACGACCCCTGGCGGTGGCCAGGCACCGGAGGACGCTCCCCCACCGACCCAGACCAGCCACCCCTACCTGCGGGGGCTGCTGACCAACCTGACCAACCCGAAGATGCTGTTGTTCACCCTCGCCCTGTTGCCCCAGTTCATGGGCTCGGCGCAGAACACCACGCTCCAGCTCGCGATCCTCGGCGTCGTGCTGCTGGCGGTGGCGGTGGTCCTGGAACTGTGCATCGTGCTGGCGGCCGGACTGCTCTCGGAGCGGTTGCGACGGCCCCGGGTCACCGCCGGTCTCGACGCCGTCTGCGCCGGCGTGTTCATGGTCCTCTCGGTTGGTCTGGTCGTGGGCTGACCACACGACCCGCTCAGGAGCCGGCCGCCCCCTCCACCTCACGGCTCCAGTCCTCCACCGCGTCGAGGGTGTCGCGGTGGTGGGACAGCCGGGTGTGCACGCCCGCTGCCACGGAGGCGCACCCCTCCGAGAACGAGGCGACACCCAGCAGCAGGCCGTCGGCGACCAGCGGCGCGCCCGAGTCGCCCTGGCAGAAGCCGGCACGGCCCGCCTCGTCCTCCGCGCAGACCATCCGGTCGCCGTCCACCTCCGGGTGCCTCGTCGCGCAGTCCCCGGTCGGCACCGTCGTCACCACCACCCGGCGCAGTGGCCCGCCGGGCTGCTCGCCCTCCTCCGCCGCGCCCCAGCCCACGACCTCCGCCGAGGTCCCGGGACGGTAGGGGGCGGTGTCGGACGGGCCGGCCACCGCGATCGTGGACCGGTCGACCGGGGAGGCCAGTCGCAGCAGACCGACGTCATCCCCTCGGACGGCGGTGGTGAACTCGGGGTGCACCCACAGCCCGTCGACCGGCAGGCTCTCACCCTCGGTGCCACCGCTGTCCGTCCGCCCCACCACGACCCGCAACCGCTCGGTGCTGGCACCGAGCAGGCAGTGCGCGGCGGTGACGACCCGGTCGGCCGCCACGAGCGCGCCACCGCAGAACACCACCCCGTTGTGCGTGGTCAGGTGAACCGCCCAGGGGTAGTCGTCGACCAGCACGGGCTCACCACCCACGACGTCGGTCCGGGGCCCGGTCGTCCCGCGTTCAGCCCTCGTCCCCTCCACCGGCGCGGCCGCCACCAGCACCCCGGCGAGCGCGATCCCGGCCAGCACCAGCCCGGTGACCCTCCTGGTACGACCGCGTTGGTCTCCTCCGCGCCCACGCATCGGTTGCCCCTTCCGGTCGGGTCCGACCTCCAGGCAACCCCGAGGGGGTGAACCGGACAAGTGGGGACCACCGAGATCATCCGGGCAGGTGATCCACGTGCCCGGATCAGCCGCGCGGGACCCCACCGACCGTGTCCGCCACGGCGCCGCCGTTCCGCCGGCCGGGGGTGGGCGCTCGGCGCCCGGGCGGTCAGGACGTACCAGGCTCCTGGTCCCGGGTGCCCTCCGCTCCCGCCGACGGGCCCGCCGGGTCGTCCCCGCCCCGGGCCCCGCCCGTGGGTGCTCCCCCGAAGCGCTCCCAGAACCGGCTCGCCACGCCGCTCACCGCGCCCCCGACCTCGTTGGCCAGTCGCGCGAGCGGATCCGTCGACCGGGCCAGCGACTCGGTGTAGGACCGGGCGCCCTTCCTGATGTCCGACCGCCAGTCCGCAGCGGGGTCGTCGGTCTCCCGGCGCGGGTAGTCACCCGACAGGATCGACCGGTACTCCTCCCCGGCGGCCCACCGCTGGAGTTCGGCCGCGCGGACGACAGCCAGCGGATGGGTGCGCATCTCCAGCTGGCGCAGTTTCAGCAGGCTGTCCCACAACGACTCGACCCCGTCGTAGTCCCGGGCCTGGCGGAGGAACTCGGCGGTGTCCACGCGGTCCGGGTCGGTCGCCCCCGCCATGATCATGTGGGCGCGCAGCGCCGCACCCGCGTCCTGCGCGCAGAGCAGGCCCGCCCGGTCGCAGGACAGTTCCGACCTGCGGTACCAGTCGGCCAGCGCGAAGAGGACCGCGCGGATGCCCCAGTAACCCACCGGCATCCAGCCCATCCCGGCCATGATCGACTGGAGCCGGTTCATCAGCGTCCGGTAGACGGCGTGCCCCGACAGCGCGTGCCCCATCTCGTGTCCGATGGCGAACCGCAGCGACGCGGTGTCCATGAGCTCCACGAGCCCGCTCGTGAGCACGATGAAGGGCCGGTCCATCCCGACGCACTCGGCGTTCGGCCGGGGGTCGCGGGCGACGAACACCTCCGGCACCTCCGGCAGGTCGAGAGTGGACGCGCACTCCAGCCGCAGCGCCTGGATCTCCGGGAACTGCGATTCGGAGACCCTGATGTGGGAGGCCAGCGAGAGCAACCGTTCACTGCGTTCCCCGGTCATGCCGTTCACCGCCCGCAGCACGGCGGCGAAGGGCGGTACCGCCCGCAGGGTCGCCAGCGCGCCCCGGTCAGCCGGGTGCTCGTAGGCGCGCGGGCTGATTCCGGGGAAGCGGACGCGGTGCGCGTGCTCGCCGTGGTCGATCTCGTCGGTGGCCATCGTCGGGTCCCCTCAGCCGTGGTCCGGTGCCCCCACGCTAACCGTCCACCGCGCCGCTCGTGCCCGAATCCGGTCGGCCCGGGCGGGCACCGGGGCGCGCGCCATCACGCCCCGGGTTCGCTCGTGGCGACCGCTCCGCCCCACCAGGCGCCGCCTCCGGGAACCGGCCCTGGCCGCCGTGCCCCCGGGCCCCGGACCCCGGACCGAGTGGCGCGCGGGCTCCTCGGCCGGGGCCGTCCGCCGGTTCCCGACGGCTCGGTGCGCGTGCACCGTCCGCCCGGGTGGCGCGTCAGGACAAGGAACCCGCCACGTTGTCCAACAGCCGCTGGTGGATCTTCCGCAGCCCCAGGGGAGCGAAGATCCGCTCGAAGAAGCCCTTGACGCCGCCAGCGCCCTCCCAGGTCGTCACACCGGTCACCCGGCTGCGGTCGTCACCGAGGTCGACGACCGTCCAGGTGGTCACCAGCGTGGAGTTCTCGTCCGACTCCACCAGCTGGGTCTCGCGCGGGGTGGTGACGTGCATGACGCAGTCCCGCACCCTGCTCTTCGTCGCCTGGAGCTTCCACCGGACCCGCGTTCCCTCACCCCGGCCGCCGCTGAGCACCTCGTACTCGGTGTAGTTCTCGGTGAGCACCCTGCTCCGCGAGTCCTCGTAGTCCGCCATCGCCGCGTAGACCTGGGTGGCCGGCCTGTCGAACTCGCGGCTCACCTCTGCCCTGACCTGTCCCATGATCTCGACCGTGCCCCTCGTCGTGCCCGGGCACCGGAGCCGGACCGGCGCCGTCTGATCACCATCCTGTCACCGGCGCCCGCCGGCTCACCACCGGGGGACGGACCGGGCGGTGGTGGTGGGACGTCCCGGCGGGCGGCCTCCACGGGGGACGAACTCGCCCGAACGGCCCGCCGGTCCCGCCCTGACTACAGTCGTTTGTGGACCCACCACCCCGCGCCGAGGACACCTGGGCGACCCGGCGAGCCCGGACCTCGCCGGCGGTGGTGGGCCCGGCGGTCGAGGAGGACCGCCCGACGGCCACATCGGACAACGAGGAAGGACCACCTGACATGGGCCTGGACCGCCCCGTCGCACCCGACCCCTACCGCCTGCTGCCCGAGGTCGGTTCGTTCACCGTCACCAGCTCCGACGTCCGGCACGGCGAGACCCTGCCCGACGCGCAGGTGGCCGCGCACGGCGACACCTCGCCCCAGCTGAGCTGGCAGGGGTTCCCCGCCGAGACGCGCGGCTTCGTCGTGACGTGCTTCGACCCGGACGCCCCGACACCCTCCGGGTTCTGGCACTGGGGCGTGGTGAACCTGCCCGCCGACGTCACCGAACTCCCGGCCGGCGCGGGTTCCTCCGACGACAGCCTGCCAGCGGGCGCCTTCCACGTGCGCAACGACCTCGGAGGGCACGGCTTCACCGGTGCCGCGCCGCCGGCCGGCGACCACCCGCACCGCTACTACTTCGTGGTGCACGCCATCGACGTCCCCCGGCTGGAGGTCGACCGGGAGGCCAGCCTCGCGGTGGTGTCCTTCAACCTCGCGTTCCACACCCTCGCCAGGGCCGAGCTGACCGCCACCTACGCCACCAGCGGCTGACCACCCGAGCTCCAGCGCGCGGCCAGCGGCCGGCGGCACCCCC
>NZ_AGVX02000528.1 GCF_000239155.1 Actinoalloteichus spitiensis RMV-1378 | reverse complement strand
GGCTGAACCGGCGGCCGGGTGCCGTCCGGCGGTGAGCACCCGCCGTTCGTGCTGCTGCCGCGCGAGTGGTCGAGGCGCGTGGGCACGCGGAGAACCCAACGCCCGGGGGCCATCTCGAGCGACGCCCGGCCGCGCCGCGCGTCGGGTGTCGTACACGGCGTGGGCCGGTGATGTGCCGAGGGGAGGCGAAGGGCGCCTTTCGTCCGGCACCGAACCGGGTCCTGGACGTGCTGACCCCCGTGAGCAATGCCGTGCCGGCATCACGGCCGTCGAGTCGCAGGGGTGGTTCCCGCCCGGGTTCAGCGAACGACGAGCCGTGCCCTGCGCCCTGGTCGCGGAAGCCGAGTGGCGGAGTCACGGACCTGGCCGGACGCCCAGCCGGCAGCACGACACCGGAACGCGCTGCCCCGGCCCCTCCACGGGCGGTGATCCGGCGGTGGAGGCGCGCGTGGCACCGCACGGGGGTGGACCGGTGTGGTCGGATCGCTGGCACCCGTTTCGCGTCGACCGTGGTACTGCTGTCGTGGGGGCCGCCCACACCGGCCGCCCGATCACGGGTTCAGCCGGAGTGTCTCCACCAGCTGCTCGGGGTTCTCGTGGCGGACGAGCAGGGAGGAGCCGTCCGCGAAGGCGAACGCCAGGAACCACTCGGGAAGCGCGGTGCGGCCGAGCGGCACCGCCGACACCGTCCGGATCTCCGGGCGGACCACCTCGTGCAGGGTGACGACACCGCGCTCAGCAGTCCCGCCCCGCACCTGCCGCAGCAGACCGCCCAGGCGACCCCCGAACCCGGACTCCTGGCCGCTCGGGGCGGCGGGCGCCCGCTCGCCCCCCGCCACCTCGCCCGCCTCCACGAGCACCGCGACCCGGCGGTTGGACAGGGCGAGGCGGCAGCGTGGTCCGGCGTGGGTCAGCGCGTCGCCCAGGCGGACCGCGTGCTCGCCCGGGCTGCCCCCGGTGATCCATCCCCCCATCGCCGGGTCGTGGGCCCACTCGTCGTCCCACCACCTGCCAGTCGCCAGCGGGGCGGTGAGCGGGGGCGACGGGGTGCCCGGGTTGGCGCTGAGCGGGCTGGGTGTGGTGGGCCGGTGGGGCAGGTGGACGGAACCGGCGAGGGTCGCTCCCAGGTGCCCGGCCCCGCCGAGCACGGCGAGCAGCAGTTCACCCTGGTCGGCCCGGGTCCAGGTTCGGGACAACGCGCGTGCGGTGAGATCGCGGGACACCAGGGGGTTCCGTTCTGGTTCGGGGGATCGGGTGGGTCATTCGGGGGATCGGGTGGGGCAGGAGGACACGAGCGCGAGCATGCGGCGGGCCGTCGCCTCGGTCCCTCCCGGGGCGGCGAGTTCGAGCGCGGAACCGTCGTCGAGGACGACCCGCAGGTAGTGCGGGTGGACGCCGCTGCTGCCAGCACCCCGCCGCCTCGCCACCACCTCGGCCGACCGGATCCGGGCGGCGGGCAGCTCCACCCGTGCGGTGGCCGTCGGGAGGCTGGTGCGGAGCGCTGGGGCTGCCGCGTCCCCGTGCCCGAGGAGGCCGCTGCCGAGGCGCCGGGCCCGGTCGAACAGCCCGGTGTCGGACCCGGCGGGTGTCCCGCCGATGGACCCGGTCCCCTCGGTGTCGGGGGGCCGGAAGGAGAGCAGCGCCAACCGGGTCGAGGTGAGGAACCAGTGGTCGCCCGGGTCGAGGGTGTCCAGCCCGCCGAGGGCGGACACCGCGAGGCACCTCGGGCCCGGGCCGGTGACCAGGGTGGTGGGCACCTGGTCCGGGTCGGAGCTGAGGTTGTCGTTGCCGGAGAGGGCGTCCGCCAGCCCGAGGAGCGCGCCTCCCGCCGCGCCGCCGACGCTGCCGGAGGTCCTGGCGAGCCAGCCCCGCTGTGGAGCGCCGCGTTCGTCCAGGCCGGCGACGTCGAACCTCAGCCGGGCCCCGAGCGGGGTCGCGAGCCGGATGCGTTCGTCCGGTGCGCACCAGGTGTGCCGTGCCGCCAGCACTTCTACCACTGGAACCCCCGTTCCTGGGCGGCCTGTCGTTCCTCCGGGGAGGGTTCGGGCGTCGCCGCGTCGTGGGCGAGTTCGGCGCCCTGCTCGATCGCGGCCGAGGTGAGCTGGTCCCCGGCGGCGGCCATCGCCGCCCCGCTGGTCCTGGTCTGGCCACCGAGGGCGTTCCGCAGCACCGCTTCGCTGATGTTGGTGGCCAGCGCCTGGGTGCCCTCGACACCGGAGGAGAAGCGGTTGCCGGTGGTGGACGCGAGTGTGCTCCCGTCCGCCCTGGTGAAGATGTTGACCAGTGGATTCCCGTCGACACGCCGCATCGCGAACCGCTGGGCGGCGCCGCCGCTCCGCAACGCCCCTGCCTGGTTGATGAGGTCGCGGAAGGGGCCCCGCAGCCGGGTGAGCAGCGTCTCCAGCCTGCGCACCAGCTGTCCGATCTGCTGTTGCAGCCTGGTGACCCGCATGGTGAGCCGGACCCCGGTGCTCCCGACCTGGACGGTGGTGGTCACGTTGGCGGCGGCCACCGACGCCCCGGCGGTGATCCAGGACGCGGCGAGCGCGGCCAACCAGGACACGATCAGGCCGATGACCAGCTCGGTGATCAGCTGGATGGTGAACTCGACGAAGGCGTCGAACAGGTCGGCGACCAGGTCGAGGATCTGCCGCAGGTCGCGGACGTCGGCGGCGAGGGCGGCGACGCCGTCGGCGAACTCGGTGAACCGGGAGCGGAAGGCGTCCCCCGCCTCACCCCGCCAGGCGTCCTCCGTGGCCTCGGCACGTCGGCTCTCGGCCTCCGCGACCTCGTCCAGCCAGCGGGCGACCTCCTCCCAGCCCTCTCCGGTGGCCCGCATCTGCTCCGGATCACCGATCGCCCACTCGGCGATCTCGACGAGCGGGCTGAGCACGATGGACACCAGGAACCCGAGCCCGTTGCTCACCAGGGCCTGCCCAGGCGAGCGGATGGCCTCCAACAGTTCCAGGCGTCCGGTGATGGTCGCGGCGGTGATCTCGGGGGGCGTGGTCGCGTCCTGGAGGTCCTGGTACGCCCCGGACCACGAACTGCCCCGGGCCGCGGCCTGGTCGAACCACCCGCGCTGGTCCGCGTTCTCGTTCAGTTCCTCGAAGCTCGGCGGACCGGTCATCGTCCACCACCCGGGAGGGCGTCCCCGATGGCGTCCAGAGCCCGGGTGAGGCCGTCGTCCACGCCGAGGTAGGTGGCGGCGCTCTCCCTGGTCATCTCGGCCCCGGTCCGCAGGAATCCGGCCGCCTGCGCGGCGAGCTCCTCGCACTCCTCGAGCGCGGAGTGGTACCCGGCGCTGAGGCGCAGCGCGTCCCCGATCGGGCCGAAGCACTGGTCGTCCACCCTGGCGCGGTCGAGGAGCGACGCCAGCGCCTCGAACTTGTCCGCGAGCTGCTCGCTACCGGCTCCGTGTGCCAGCAGCGCCTCCGGATCGACATCGAACCCGCTCACGCCGCCCCCTACCGCAGGAAGGTCTCGGGAGGGTCGTCGGACGGGGTGTCGGCGGGGTCGCCCCGTGGCGCCGGCGGTGGCCCCTCGTCGGTCCGGGAGGCCGGGACGTCGCCCGCGGAGGACACCGCCTCCCGGACGCGCTGGGCGTCCGCGCCGAGGACGGGATCGACCATCTCCTCCAGCCGGCCGGCGGCGTCGCGGGTCGCCGCGCGCACGGTCTGGAGGATCTCCTGTTGCAGAGCCACGTGGTTCCGGCCGGCGGCGGCCGGGGAGAGGCGGAGGTCGACGAGCGCTCCGGAAGGGGTGACGGTCGCCGTCACCACGCCCCCGGAGCTGGTGGCGACTCCTCGAACTCCGCTCAACCGCTGGCCGAGTTCCGTGACCTGCCGTGCGCGTTCCTCGAACGATCGCAAGAGGTGTCGTACCCGGTCGGACGCGTCTGAGGTCATGCCGACCCCTCCGTGGAGTGTTGGCGTGCGCGGTGATCGGACGCGCTTCCAGTCAACCAGGAGGTGGGAGCCGTGCGGATCCACTGACCGGGTGCACCACGGCACCTGTTCGGTGGCGGCGGCCGGCGATGTGCTCCGCCGGTGGGGCAGGGGACCGAGGCGCCCTAGCCCGGACGGCCCTGTCCGCGCGACGCCGGAAGCGCCCGACGGGCCGACCGGGCCGTGTGCTCCGGTGCGTGCCCAGGCACCAGGACCGCCGTACTGATCCGTTCGGGTGAAGATCACCGGTGGGGCGTCATCCCTCCGGTGGCCCGTGCTCCCGGCCCACGGAGGAGGCGGTGATCATGTCCATGATGAGTGCCACTGTGATCGGGATCATAATGAGTTGGTGGGTGGTGACCTTGGTCTGCCCGCTGGCGCGGCACGTGCGTCGATCGCGGCGACGTCGTCGCGTCGTGGACCAGGTGCGCTGCGAGTTACGCGCCTACCGCCGGGGCGGGGCGGGTCCACGGGTGGGAGCCTCGGACGTCGAGGTGGAGCCGGAGCGCGGGGTCGGGCGGAGGCCGGCTGCCTGAGCCCCTCGGGGTGAGGGGGTGTGCCGGGGCCACCCGGGGTGGCCCCGGCCGGGGTCGAGGGCGGTCGAGGGCACCTGGCCTGTCGGGACCGGACGCCGTCGGCGGGCCGCCGTCCTCGCCGCCAAGTC
>NZ_AGVX02000529.1 GCF_000239155.1 Actinoalloteichus spitiensis RMV-1378 | reverse complement strand
GGCGCCCGCCGGCCTGGCCGTCGCCGGCGGCAGCCACCTCCGCCGGGCGTCGTCCGCGCTCCTGCCGGGGGCGTAGGGGAGGGTGCGCGTCTCGGTGACGACGTCCTCGACGATGGGCCAGATCCGAGGCCAGTCCTCGCGCCGCCGGGCGGATCGTGCAGGCCGGCGCGGCCGGCCGCCGGTCAGCCGTGAGCCCCACCGCCGAGGTGGAGGACCTGCCCGGCGGTGAGCTCGGGGTCGCTGACCTCGGCCCGCGCCGCAACCGTCGTACCGCCGGAAGGGGTGAATCCGGACGGCGACCGCACGGGCGCGTCCTCCACGCGGTCGAGCACCGCCACATGGTGGCGGTGGTTCGCGAGAGCGTGGGCGCCACCAGCCCCGATGCCCGCGCCGCCACCGGTGCCGGGAGCTCCTGCTGGTGGCACGCGGCTCATCCTGGCCGCCGTGCCGGCCCCGCACCGCCGGACTTCCCACCGTGCCCGTCCGAGCCGGCCGTCTCCCACCGCGCGGCCCCGAAGGGGTGGGAGGCGGCCGTCCGGCCAGCGCCACCGCTGGCCGGTGCGCCTCGCCGACCCGGTGGCGCCCCGGGTTCCCGCCACCGCTGGCCACCCACCCCGGACGGACGGGCCGCCCACCCCGCGCACGTCGGCCGGCCGTGTGGGTGCGGGGCGGGGCCGGGGTCAGGCGAGCGCCGCCAGCTGGCGTTCGATCTCGCGGCGGCCCAGGGACCGCAGGTGCACCTCGTCGGGGCCGTCGGCGATCCGCAGCGAACGGGCGATCGCCCAGAACCGGGCCAACGGCAGGTCCTGGCTCACCCCCGCCGCCCCGTGGATCTGCACCGCCCTGTCCAACACCCACTCCACCGCCCGGGGAACGGCGATCTTGATGCCCTGGATCTCGTCGCGGGCGGCCCGGTTGCCCTCCCGGTCCATCAGCCACGCCGCCCGCAGCACCAGCAACCGGCACTGGTCGATCCGCACCCGCGACTCGGCCACCCACTCCCGCACCACGCCCTGGTCGGCCAGCCGGCGGCCGAAGGTCGTGCGGGTGGCGGCCCGCGCGCAGGCCAGTTCCACCGCGCGTTCGGCCATGCCGAGCAGCCGCATGCAGTGGTGCACCCGCCCCGGGCCCAGCCGGGCCTGGGCGATCGCGAAACCCGATCCGGGCTCTCCCAACAGGTTCTCGGCCGGGACCCGCACGTCCTCGAAGAGGACTTCGGCGTGCCCGCCGTTGTCGTCGTCGGCGTACCCGAAATGGCTCATGCCGCGCCGCACCGTCACGCCCGGGGTGTCGGTCGGCACCAGGACCATGCTGTGGCGTTCCCGCGCCGGACCGTCCTCCGAGGTCCTGCCGAGGACGATCAGCAGCGCGCACTCGGGGGAGAGCGCCCCGGAGACGAACCACTTGCGCCCGGTGACGACGTACTCGTCGCCGACCCGTTCCACCGTGGTGGCGATGTTCGTGGCGTCGGAGGAACCGACGTCCGGTTCGGTCATGGCGAACGCCGACCGGATCCGAGCGTCCAGCAGCGGTTCCAGCCACCGCCGCCGTTGGTCCTCGGTGCCGGCCAACGCCAGGATCTCCATGTTCCCGGTGTCGGGCGCGGCGCAGTTCAGGGCGGCCGGCGCGAGGCGGGGGCTGCGACCGGTGATCTCGGCCAGCGGGGCGTACTGGAGGGTGGTCAGCCCGGCCCCGTACTCCCCGGGCAGGAACAGGTTCCACAGCCCGCGTCGCCGGGCCTCCGCTCGCAGGTCGGCGAGCAGCGGCGGCGGACCCCACTCCGGCCCCGGGGCGGCCTCACCCCGGGCCAGGGCCTCCTCGGCCGGGTACACGTGTTCGGTCATGAAGCCCCGCAGCCGGTCGGCCAGCTCGCGGGTGCGGTCGTCGTGGGTGAAGTCCATCGGGTTCCTCCTCGGGAGCGGAAGACACGGGGGCGCGGGTCGCGCGGGGTCGGGACCCGGGGCGGGCGTCGACGCGGGGCGAGGGGCGGCACGCCCCCACCCGCGCGGTGCGGTGGGGGCCGGTGGAGGTCTCGGTCGCCCACCGTGGACGGGCCTGCCGGGGCCGGGTGGGCCGGACACGGCAGCGCGGAGGGGGTCAGGCCGGGCGGAGGGTGTGGCCGCCGTCGAGCACGAGGGTCTGCCCGGTGATCCAGGACGCGTCGTCGGACACCAGGAACGCGGCGGCCGAGGCCACGTCCGCCGGGTCCCCCAGCCGACCCAGCGGGTAGGCCGCGGCCACCTGCTCCTCGCGGCCCTCGTAGAGGGCGGCGGCGAAGCGGGTGCGCACCACGGCCGGGGCCACCGCGTTGACCCGGGTCCGGGGCGCGAGTTCCACGGCCAGCTGGCCGGTCAGGCGGATCAGCGCCGCCTTGCTCGCCCCGTACACCCCGAGGCCGGGGGAGGTGTCCAATCCGGCGATGGAGGCGACGTTGAGCACGGCGCCGCCGTGCTCGCCCAGCCACGCCTGGTGCGCCTCCGACACCCAGCCCAGGGCGGCGAACACGTTGACCTCGAAGGTCTTGCGGACGGCGTCCAGACCGGCGGTCAGCAGCGGTCCCCGCACCGGGTTGGTGCCCGCGTTGTTGACGAGGACGTCGAGGCGGCCAAAGCGCTCCAGGGTGCGGCGCACCGCCTCCGCGCGGTGCCCGGCGTCGTGGCTGCGGCCGGCGACGGCGAGCACCCGGTCCGGGCCGCCGAGGTCGGCGGCGGCCTCGGCCAGTGGTTCGGCGTGCCGGGCGGTCACGCACACCCGGGCCCCCTCGGTGAGCAGGCGGCGGGCGATGGCCAGCCCGATGCCCCGTCCCGCCCCGGTGACGAGCGCGACGCGGCCGGCGAGGCGGGGGGGGGGGGCGGG
>NZ_AGVX02000530.1 GCF_000239155.1 Actinoalloteichus spitiensis RMV-1378 | reverse complement strand
GGCGGGAGCGGCCGATCCGTGTGGTGCCGCACCACCGCCGCTGGACGACCTCGGAGAACTCCACCCGACGGCGGAAGACCACCAAGAGCGGACGCGACACCTCCTGCCGGCCGAGCCCGCCGTGACGCGGCAGGAGGACGGCCGCCACGGGACGCGTGGACACCCGCGCCCGCCCTGGCTCGGTCCGCTCTGGGCTGCGGGAGGCGGGACACCCGTGGACGACGGGGTTCGGGGGCGGCGCTCCCGCGCGGCGGGCACGCGGCGGGCGGTCGGAGACACCCCGCCTCGACCTCGGTGGCGGTCGGCGACCGGGTCACGGAGGCGTCGTCGAGGATCGGGGCACGACGTCCCCGTCCCCGTCCTCCCGGACGGACGGCTCGTTCGGGGTCGAGCCATCCCTCAGGGGAGATCCGATGTCAGGTGCTGAGGATGCCGTACCGCATCCTGGCCATCATGTTCTCCGGGCCCGCCTGGACGCAGGCGTCGCTGAAGAGGTCGTCGATGCGGCCGTCCAACTCCGAGGGTCGCCAACGCCTGTTGCCGGCGGTGATCTCCGCGACCGAGGTGAACGGCTGGTACAGCTCGATGCTGTCACCCTGCACGCCGAACACCTTGCCGCTGATGTGACCGGAGTCCGCCGAGCACAGGTACGCGACCAGGGGCGCGATGTTCTCTGGCGCGAAGAAGTCGAAGCCGTGTTCCTCCGCCGCGCGTTCGTGTTCCCGCATCTCCTCGTCGGGCAGCAGGTCCTCGGTGAGCCTGGTGATCGCGGAGGGGGCGATGGCGTTGGACGTGACCTGGTAGCGGGCCATCTCCATCGCGACGATGGTGGAGAACGCCGCGATGCCCGCCTTCGCGGTTCCGTAGTTGCTCTGGCCGAAGTTCCCGAGGATCCCGGAGGCCGAGGTGGTGTGCACCAGGCGCCCCGACCGCTCGGCCTCCTTCCAGTAGCGGCAGGCGGCCCGCGTGCAGGTGAAGTGGCCGCGCAGGTGCACCCGCAGCACCGAGTCCCACTCGTCGTCCGACATCTTCGCGACGGTGCGGTCCGAGACGAAACCGGCGTTGTTGACCAGCGCGTCCAGCTGGCCGAACTCGGCGACGGCGCGGGTGACGAGGGCGTCGGCGACCATCGTGTCCGAGACGTCCCCGACACTGGCGACCGCGCGGCCGCCCTCGGCCCTGATCAGCTCGACGACCTCGGTGGACACCGCCTCGTCCAGGTCGGAGACGACGACGGCGGCGCCCTGTCTCCCGCACTCCAGTGCTTCGGCGCGGCCGATGCCCCTACCAGCACCGGTCACGATCACCACCCTGCCGTTCAGGATGGTCCGCTCATGGGTTCTCACATCGGAGAGCGTAGGACTTACCGGGTGGACCTCGCGGGGTGGTGCGGCGTAGTCCTCACTCCGCTGGGCACCCGGGGAACGGTGGGCGCCCGCCACCCTCCGCGCCCCGAGCCAACCAGTAGCGGAAGCACCCATGGACGCAACGATCACACGCCCTGATGGACACTCTGTTTAACGACCAACGTCCATAACCACTGATTACGATCAGAATTCCTCCCCGAACGCCGTCCGACCCAGCTTTTCTTCCGATCCTTCTCTAGGCTGGAACGCGTGGAATCGGAAGCGACGGCGACCGCGACCCTCAACCAACAGGCACCCGAGCCGGCCGGATCGGTGCACACCGAGGTGGGAGGACTACGTTCGGTCCTCCTCCACCGGCCGGGTGAGGAACTGAAACGCCTCACCCCCCGCAACAACGATCGGCTGCTCTTCGACGGCATCCCCTGGGTCGACCGGGCGCAGGAGGAACACGACGCGTTCGCCGACACCCTGCGGGCCCGGGGCGCCGAGGTGCTCCTGCTCACCGACCTGCTGTCCCAGGCCCTGGCCGACCCCCGGGCGCGGGCGGCCGGCGTGGTGGCCGCCGTCGACGAGCACCGGCTGGGCCTCGACCTGGCCGACGTGCTGCGCGCCTACCTCAGCGACGCGGACGTCACCACCCTGGCCTCCGTGCTCACGGCGGGGATGACCTTCGAGGAACTGCCGGCCGCGGAGGGGGGCTCCCTCGTCAGGAAGATGCGCCACCCCCACGACTTCGCGGTGGACCCGCTGCCGAACCTGCTGTTCACCAGGGACTCCTCGGTGTGGATCGGGGACCGTGTCGGCATCACCTCGCTCACCATGCCGGCCCGTCGCCGGGAGACCTCCCTGACCGACCTGATCTACGCGTTCCACCCGCGCTTCACCCGCGCCCGACGCGCCTACGGGGCGCACTCGGCGCCGGTCGAGGGCGGGGACGTGCTGCTGCTCGCTCCCGGGGTGCTCGCCATCGGGGTCGGTGAACGCACCACGCCGGCCGGAGCCGAGTCCCTGGCCCGCTCGGTGCTCGCGGACGGCCTCGCGCACACCGTCCTCGCGGTGCCGATCGAACAGCGGCGCGCCTGGATGCACCTGGACACGCTGTGCACCATGGTCGACACCGACGCCGTCGTGCTCTACCCGGCGGTCCAGGACAGCCTCACCGCCTTCCCCATCACGACGCGGTCGGACGGAACGCTCCGGATCGGCGGGCCGACCCCCTTCCTGACCGCCGCCGCCGAGTCGATGGGGATCGAGCGCCTCCGCGTCATCGAGACCGGCCTCGACCCGGTGACCGCGGAGCGGGAGCAGTGGGACGACGGGAACAACACGCTCGCGCTGGCACCGGGAGTGGTGGTGGCCTACGAACGCAACGTGGAGACCAACGCCAGGTTGGAGGCCCAGGGCATCGAGGTGCTGCGGATCTCGGGCTCCGAACTCGGGTCGGGCCGAGGCGGCCCGCGCTGCATGTCCTGCCCGCTGGTCCGCGACCCGGTCTGACCGGTTCAGACGACGCCGGGCACCGTGAGAGCGGCCTGGCACCCGCTGACGGGCGCTCCCGGCGGCTCGGGCCGGGCTAGCTCGACCAGGGAGGGCGGTGGCGCGAGCGCCCCACCTGCCAGCCCTCCCGTCGGCCGTCCCGCCACCGGGAGCCGGTGGGGTGCGACCGCGTGCCCTGCCCCGGCCTAGCGACTCGTGAAACCGAGGTAGCCACCCGCTCCGGACCCGGCACCGGGGGCCGTCGGTGCCCCCACCGTCCACAGGACCGATCCGTGCGCGGCGTCGACGTCGACCAGGGCCAGGTCGTCCAGGCCCGTCACCCGCCACGGCTGCCAGTGCCGGTCGCTCCGCCTCAGCAGGTACGGTCCGCCGCCGGCGGTGCGGCCCACGGCCACCGGCTCGCTCCGGTAGACGGTCACGGCGCACAGCTCTGCCTCGGCGATCGGCGTGTCCGGCACCGACCACTGCCGGCCGTCCCATTCCGCCAGGAACGGGCGCGGCTCGCCGTCGCCGTCGTGCGCCACGGCCCGGCCCACCGCCCACGCCTCGCGATCACCGACCCCGACGACGTCGAGGAGCGTGACCGAACCGCCCTCGCCGGCCGGCCCCGCGTGTTCCGCCCAGGAGCGGCCGTCCCACCGCAGGACCACCGGGACGTCCAGGCCGGGCCGCTCCCCGACCACCCACACGTCCGACCCGTTCCGCGCGTGCGCGGCGGTCAGCCGGGCCCGGCCGGCCACCGGCGGCTCCTGGACGTGCCACCGCCCCCCGGTCGCCGACCGGTGCAGCAGCAGGGGGCGTTCACCCGCCCCCGGGGACCGGACCACCCCGACCGCCCACACCTCACCCGAGGGCGCCACCGTGACGTCGAGCAGTTCCGCCGTTCCGGCGGCGGGTGCGGGAACGGCCTCGGTGGCCCACCGCGCGCCGTCGAACCGCCACACCAGCCCACCCCCCACCGCCCAGACCTGGTCCGGCGCGGGACCGGCGACAGCGACGGGTTCGGCCTGTCCCGGCAGGCGCAGTGCCCGCCACACGCCGTCCCGTTCGTGCAGCGCGACCGGGCCCTGGTCGTCGACGCCGACCGCGACCGCCTCCCCGTGGCCGATGCCCACCACTCCGGCGAACGCGATGGGCCCGTGCACGCCGGTCCCGGCCGGAACCCAGTCGCCGAATCCGGGGGCCGCGAACGCGTTCGTGGCGGCCGCGAACAGCGCCGACACGACCAACATCCCGAGCGGCACGACCGACAGCGCGCGAGTTCGTTCCATCCTTCGACTCCTCGTCCTGGTGGTGGGTGGGGTTTCGGGTGCGGCGACCGGGCTCGACCGCCTGGCCCGGCCGGGCTGCCGACGCCGCGATCATGGCAGCGCCACCGCAGCGAGCACGAACGTTCATCCACAGGCCAGAACCACCGCTCACCTGCGAGGATGACCCGGGGTAGCCGAGATCTCCCCCGAACGGGCGAGACACGCCAGGACAGGTCAGGAATGCGGTGGTTCGGTAAAGCGAACCTCAGGAAGATGAGGCAAAACAAAGGAAAGAAAGCCTCACCTGCGGTCGTGGAATCTTTCGTGAGAAACGTCGCCGCAAGTCGTCCAGAACTCAACCATCCCCTATGCTGAAAACATGTCCCTTTCCACGAAGAAGATCCACGACGCCGAGTCGAAGTTCCACTCGTTGCTACGGGCCCAGGTCCGCAACGAGTTCACCGCCTCCCAGCAGTACGTGGCGGTGGCGGTCTGGTTCGACTCCCACGACCTCCCCCAACTGGCCAGGCACTTCTACCGGCAGGCACTGGAGGAGCGGAACCACGCGATGATGATCGTGCGCTACCTCCTCGACAACGACCTCGACGCCGCCATTCCCGGTGTCGACGAGGTGCGCAACGAATTCGGGGAGGTCGAGGAACTCATCGCCCTGGCCCTCGAACAGGAACGTGGGGTGACCGAGGAAATCGTCACGCTGGCCAAGGCCGCCAGGGCGGAGGACGACTACCTCGGCGAACAGTTCATGCAGTGGTTCCTCAAGGAGCAGGTCGAGGAGGTGGCGCAGATGTCGACGTTGCTCAACGTCGTGCGCCGCGCCCAGGGCAACCTGTTCGAGGTGGAGAACTTCCTCGCCCGGGAGACCGTCGGGGACGGTGGCTCCGACCCCACCGCGCCGGAAGCCGCCGGTGGCGCGCTCTGACCCGCCATGGCGATGGCGACCCCCAGCGGGCCGAGAAGCTCAGTCCACCCCCGCCGGCCGGGTCAGGAACCGGGACGGTTCGCCCGTCCAGGTGATCACGAGCTGGTCCGCCGCGCGAGCGCAGGCGAGGTGGAGGAGCCGCCGTTCGCGCCGCTCCAGCAGCCTCCCGAACCCGGCCGGTTCCTGCTCCGCCCAACGTCGCGCCGGTAGCCGTTCCGCGTCCGCTCCCACCACGACCACCCGCCGGAACGCGCACCCGACCGCCTCGTCGAGCGTGCCCACCCACACCGACACGGCCCCCGCCTGGGCGACCTCACCAAGCCGCACACCACCCAGGCCCGCCGTACCCAACCGGCGGAGCAGGACGTCCGCCTCGCGCCCGGTGGTCGCGAGCACGGCGGTGCCCCCGTCCGCCCCGTGCCGGGCCCGCCAGGCCCGGACGAGCTCGACGACCCCACGTCGCTCCTTCTCCTCGGTCTCGAAGGGGAGGAACGACGCCGCCGGACCACGTCGTTCCGCTCGGGGGCCGCTCGCGCCGGCCGCGTCGACGAGGTCAGCGAAGAGCTCGGTACGGGCCCGAACCAGTTCGAGGGTGGCTCGTCGCTCGTGGACCAGCTCGACCACCTCCCCCTCCTCAGGAACACCGGGCGCCTCCTCCCCCGTGGTCGCCCGCTGCGAGGCGTCCACGCAGAGCAGGACGTCGTCGGGCCCGGCGGGAACGAGGGCGCGCAACAACCGCCAGTGGGTCGGGTCGAGGTCCTGCGCGTCATCCACGACCAGGTGGTGGTAGCGGGTGACCCTCGGGGCGTCGGCCTCCCGCGCCGCCCGCTCGGCCAGGTCCGCCGCCGAGCGGGCGATGACCGAACCCGTCAGCACCTGCCGTTCCCGCAACCGGGCTTCAAAGCGTCCGGCCAGCCGCCACACGGTCGCCCGCTCCGCCGGAGCCAGCGCCACGGACCGGTCACTCCGGTCCGCCGCGAGGTAGCCGCCGAGGTCGACCAGTCCACGTCCGCCGAGCACCTCCCGGTACTCGGCGGTGAGGAAGGCGGGAGTGAGCAGGGCCCGCTCGCGCGCCGACAGCTCCACCGACTGCTGGAGGACGGCCACCCACTCCTCGGTCTCCGCCCGTTCGACCCCGAACGGGCGGCCGTCGGAGGCCTCGGCCCGCACCCGCCGCGCCAGCTCCCCGACGTCGCACACCTCGACGCGGCGCGCCACCGGCGCCTCGACGAGACCCGCCAACCTGGTCCGCAGCACGTCGGCCCGCCGCTCGTCCGGCGCGGTCAACAGCACCCGGGCCTCCGGTTCCCGCCGGGCCAGGGCGACCGCGCGGTGCAAGGCCACCGTCGTCTTCCCCGTTCCCGGCCCGCCCGTGACCCGCACCGGGCCGGGCCTCCACCGCCGGAACGCGATCCGGCGCTGCGCCGGGTGCGGGTAGAACCACCAGTCGGCCGAAGTGGCCTCCACCAGCCCGTTCGCCGTCTCCGG
>NZ_AGVX02000531.1 GCF_000239155.1 Actinoalloteichus spitiensis RMV-1378 | reverse complement strand
GTCCCTCCCCCGGTCACCCGGCTCGCCGGTGGCCGGCCACCGCTCGAGTGCCCTCGGGTGCCCGGCCCGGGCCGAGTCGCCGAGGAGCGGGCCGGGGCTGGCCCGGTCGGTCGGGTCCCTGGCACGCTTCCCGGGACCGGCCCGTCCTCCGCGCTAGGATCGTGGCGCCGCACGCCGAACGGCCCGGCCCCCGCCAGGAGCTCGTGCTCCTCCCGGCGGCCGTCGCCCCGGCCCCAGTCCCGCACCAGGGGGTACCTCGTGACCGACAGCGCGTTCCTCACCGCGATCGCCGACACCCTGTACGCCCTCCCGGGAGTCCGTGCTGTCTCCTTGGGCGGGTCCCGCGCCCAGGGGCGGGAACGCCCGGACTCCGACTGGGACCTCGCGCTCTACTACCGCGGGGCGTTCGATCCGGAGGACCTGCGATCGGTGGGCTGGGAGGGCGAGGTCTCCGAGATCGGCGGCTGGGGCGGCGGCGTGTTCAACGGCGGCGCGTGGCTCCGGGTGGCGGGCAGGGCCGTCGACGTGCACTACCGCGACCTCGACGTCGTCGAGGCCCAGGTGGACCGGGCCAGCCGGGGCGAGTTCGACATCGAACCCCTGATGTTCCACCTCGCCGGGATCCCCACCTACCTGGTGGTCGGAGAACTGGACCTGCACCGCGTCCTGCGGGGAACCCTCCCCCGCGTCGACTACCCGGAGGCGCTGCGCCGCTCGGCGCCGGCGGTGTGGTCCGCCCGGGCGGACCTGACGCTCGACTACGCCGAGCACAACCACGCCCGCTCCGGGCGTGTCACCCAGTGCCTGGGTGACGTCGCCCTGGCCGCCCTCCAGTACGCGCACGCGGTCCTCGCCGCCCGGGGCGAATGGGTCACCAACGAGAAGGACCTGCTGTCGCGGGCGGGCCTCGACCCCGTGGACGGGGAGGTGGTGTCGGCGCGGCCCGACCCCGACTCGCTGCGGGCCCTGGTCCGGGGGACCAGGAACCGGGGTCAGGAGCTGGTACGCACCGCCGTGCGCTGAGGGCACCCGTGCGTGCGGCCCCGGGGAGGGAGCGCGGTCAGCGGGGTGGCGTCGTCACCCCCTGCCGCGCAGCCAGTCCCCGACGAGGCGGACGAGCACCCGGCCGCCCCGGTCGGTCAGGTGCAGGTTGTCCGAGTACACGGCGCCGCCGGGCGCCTCGGCACGCGCCGCGGTGCTGACGGCCGGACTCGCCGCTCCCTCCGCCGACGGCTGGCCGGCACCACCCCCGGCCCGCTCGGCGCGGCCGGCGCCGGCC
>NZ_AGVX02000532.1 GCF_000239155.1 Actinoalloteichus spitiensis RMV-1378 | reverse complement strand
GGGGGCGGGGTGCGGGTTCCCTCGGGGCTGGTGGGCGACCCGCCAGACCTCCCGGTCGGCTCGGGAGCGGGTTCGCCGCTGCCGCACCGGGGCGTTCGCGGACGACGTGGGCGACCGGGTCGGCCGCCGGTGGCGTGCTCCTCGGTCAGCAGCGCCGCCCTCCACGGCCGGTGCCTCCCCCGTGCGTCCCCGGGGGATGTCGGTGCACAGCAGCGCCCGGGTGGGAGGGAGCGTTGCGGTGCCCGTCGTTCGAGCTGGTCGCTACGGGTTGTTCCTCAGCCGGGCGTCGCGTAGCGGGTGGCGAGTGTGGTGGCCCGGTCGTGCAGGGCGGCCCGCAACCACCGGGGCTCCAGGGCTTCCGCGTCGGTGGCCAGCTGCCACAGCGCCCACTCGGCGTGCCTGGCGTCCTGGAAGGTCACCTCCAGCCGGGGCCAGCCGTCCGCGTCGGCCGTCTCCGAGCGGACGGCCAACACGGTGCCCACCAACTCCGCGCGCCGCGCCGGGTTCACCCGCAGCAGCACGGTGACCTGGTCCCCGGCGGTCCGGAACCGCCGGCCGCGTTCCCGCCAGTCCCGGGCCAGGTCGACCCGGTCCGCTCGCCGCGCCGGTTCGGGGAGGGCCTCGGCGGCCAGGACCCGGGACAGCCGGTAGGTGCGGTCCGCACCGGACCTCGTGGCCAGCAGGTACACCTGGTCCCGGGCGGTGACCAGGCCGATCGGGTCCACCGTGCGCCACGCCGGCGGCCGTTCCCCCGCCGCGTAGTGGATGCGCAGCCTGCTCCCGGCGAACACCGCCCGCCGGACCTCGGACACCACCGCGGCGGGCACCTCCTCGGGGGCGAGCCGGCGTTCGAGGAGGTCGGTCTCCGGGTCGACGAGCAGCCGTCGCACCGCGCCGGCCGCGGCGGCCCGGGAACCCTCGGGGAGCGCGTCGACCACCTTGCGCATCGCCGAGGCCAGCGCCGCCCCCAGTCCGAACGCCTGCGCGCCGCGTCGCGACCCGACGACCAGCAGGGCGAGTGCCTCGTCGTGGTTGAGCCCGGCGAGTTCGGTCCGGAAACCGGGCAGCAGGGCGAAACCACCGTGCCGGCCACGTTCGGCGTACACCGGGACCCCGGCGGCGGAGAGCGCCTCGATGTCGCGCAGCACGGTTCGGGTGGACACCTCGAGCTCCCGGGCCAGGGCGGGCGCGGACAGCCGGCCGTGCTGGCGCAGTAACAGCACCAGCGAGACCAACCGGTCGGCGCGCACCGGGAAAACCTACTGGAATACCCGACAGGAGGTGTCGTGTTTCGCTGCGAGGCTGTTCAGCATGACGAACAGGGCAGTGGCCACCGAACCGAACGACCTGGGCAGGTACTTCATCGAGCGCGGCAAGGCGGGGGACGTCGACGGGTTGGTGGCGTTGTACGAGCCGGACGCCGTGCTGGCGTTCCCGCCGGGCGACCTGTCGAAGGGACACGCGGAGATCCGCCAGGTGTACGAGCGGTTCGTCGCGGCCGCGCCGGAGCTCGAGCCGGGCAGGCAGCACCCCGCGCTGGTGAGCGGAGATCTGGCGCTCACGGTGTCGACGCTGACCACCGGGGAGATGGCGGTCGAGGTCGCGCGTCGCCAGGAGGACGGGACCTGGTTGTGGGTCGTGGACCAGCCGGTGCTGCTGCCGGACAACGGGTGATCCGATGACGCGGTGGAGCCCCCGCGCGTGCGGGGGCTCCACGAGGACGGCGGTGGGCGGCGCCGAGCGGCTCGCTCGGGGCAGCGGCCGACCCGGGGCGAGCGGCGAGCGGGCTCAGCGGTTGATCTGCTTGATCCGCAGCATCCTGGCGATGACCTTGTCCAGCTCGTCGTCCTGGAAGACCTTCTTCCAGTCGTCCTTGATGATGGTCTCCCGGCCGTAGTCCATCGCGATCAGGCACGCCTCGGAGAACGGGTTCGACCCCTTCAGGGTGTTCGCCAACGCCACCTGGGTGTGGCCGTAGAGCATCGCCTTGGCGGCGGGCTCCGGGACGCCGACGGTGGTGACCGTCTCCTCCAGCGCCTCCTTGAGCAGGGAACCGATCATGCAGGCGATGGTCTCCACCAGGGTCGGCTCGAGGACGGCCAGCTGCTTCACCGTCACCCAGTGCACGTCCACGACCGGGGCGTACATGGTGCGGATGACGGACTCGGCGACGTCCCGCCGTTCGGTGTCGTCGGACTCGATGGCCGCGACGACCTCCTGCGGGGCGGCGATGCCGCCGAAGGTGTCCGCCCACTCCTCCTTGGTGGTGCGCTCCAGGAACACCGACGGGTGGCAGGGGTGGGCGACGGCGTAGTGCAGGTCGTCCCGCTGGGCCAGCAGCTTGGCGTAGGCGGCGGCCGGGTCGAGGGTCAGCAGGATCGCGCCAGGGCGCATGACCGGCACCAGCGATTCGGAGACCTTGCCCAGGACGATGTCGGGCACGGCCAGGATGACGACGTCGCTCTCCTTCGCGGCGTCGACGCTGTCGATGACCTCGCGGCCCTTGCTGGCGAGCAGTTCCTGCCCGGCCGGGGAGTTCTCGCTGTAGAGGACGCGGAAGTCGCTCCGCTCCAGGTTCGCCGAGACCCGCAGGCCCATCTTGCCGGCGGCGCCGATGACCGCGACGGTCAGCTGCTCGGTAGCCATCACTCGCTCCTCAGAAATTCGATGTTGTGCCGCGTCCACTGGTCCTCCAGGCGGGCCGTCTCCTCGAACGTGCCCTGCCACGGCAGCCAGTGCTCGACGATCTGGTTGATCTCCCTCTCGGCCGGCCGGACCCGGCCGATCATGTGGTGGTAGTCGAGGAGACCCGTGCCGAGCGGGCAGCCGGTGAGGGAGAAACCGACCCAGCCCGGTGACCGGGTGAAGGTGAAGTCCTTGACGTGGATGTTCACCACCCGGTCGGCGGTGCGTTCGACGACGTCGGTGGGGTGTTCGAGGCGGGCGACGCTGTTGGCGGGGTCCAGGCACACCCCCAGGCGTGGGCTGTCCACCGTCTCCACCACGCGGAGCAGGTCGGTGGTCGTGACCTGCTCGTAGGTCTCCAGGCCGAGGGTGACGCCGCGTTCCTCGAAGGCCGGGAGCGCCGAGCGCAGCGCGGCCACCGCCTCCTCGACGGACGGCCGGTGGTCGGCCGTGTTCAGCATGGACCGCACGAAGGTCGCGCCGAGGGCCTCGGCGAGGTCGAGGTACCGCAGCAGGTGCTCCGGCCGCACCCCACGGGTGCCCAGTTCGAGCTGGACGCCGTTGTCGTCGGCGACCCGGCGGAGCTCGGCGAGCTGCTCGGCGGACAGGTCCTCGACCGGGGGGTGGTCGCAGATCTGGAAGACGTCGCCGCCCAGTTCCCGGGTCTGCGCCACCGCCTCGGCGAGGGTGACCGGCGCGGGCGCGGCCTCGGACAGCCGCCAGAAGTAGGCGTAGGTGCTCAGTCCCACCGCCATCGGGTGCTCCTTTCCACGGTCAGGGCCGTGCTGGTGCTCATCGGGCCCGCGCCCCCGCGCCGTGCAGGGCCAGCGCCTCGTCGAGGATGGTGGCGACGGCGTCGGGGTCGTGGGCGAAGCGGCCGAGGAACAACCCGCCCACCTCGGTGCCGAGTTCGGTGAGCAGGCCGGGGCCCGCGCTGCCGCCGTAGATCACCCTGCTGCCGGCCCGGTCGGCGTCCTCGGCGAGCCGTCGCCGCAGCGCGGCGCACACCGTGGCGATGTGCTCGGCGGAGGCGGGTTCGGGTGCTCCGATCGCCCAGTGCGGTTCGTAGGCCACCACCACCCGGCCCGGCGCGCCGTCCCGTCCGGCGGTGGCCAGCAGCGTGTCCAGTTCGGTGGTGCAGCGCCGGGCGGCTTCGGCGGGGGAGACCTGGTCGGGTTCCCCGACGCACAGCACGGGGGTCAGGCCGTTGCGGAGGGCGGCGGCGGTCTTGGCGGCGACGACCTGGTCGTCCTCGCCGAACAGGCGCCGCCGTTCGGCGTGCCCGACCTCGGCGTAGCGGCAGCCGAGTTCCCGCAGCAGCGTTCCGCTGGTCTCGCCGGTGTAGGCACCGGAGTCGGCCCAGGACAGGTCCTGCGCGCCCACGCCCACCCGGGTGCCGGCGAAGGCCGCCAGCACCGGGGGGATGAGGGGGGCGGCGGGCAGCGCGAACACCTCGACGAGGCCGCTGGTCACGGCCTGGTGGGTACGGGCGAGGTCGGCGACCCGCCGGCTCCAGTCCAGGGTCCTGGCCTGCCTGAAGTACATCTTCAGGCTCACCCCGACCGTGACCGCGCTGGCGCCCACTCAGACCGTCCCGGTGTTCTCGTAGTCGCCGATCACGGCGACCTTCGCCGCGGAGGCGGACGACGCGTCGAAGCGGTAGGTCAGCCACTCCCTGGCCAGCCGCCGCGCCAGTTCCAGGCCGACGACCCGCTGGCCGAAGGTGAGGATCTGCGCGTTGTTGCTGAGCACGGACCGTTCCACCGAGAAGCTGTCGTGCGCGGTCACCGCCCGCACGCCCTTCACCTTGTTCGCCGCGATCGCGACGCCCAGCCCGGTGCCGCAGACCAGCAGGGCCCGGTCGGCCTCCCCCGCCGCCACGAGTTCGGCGGCGGCGATCGCCACGCTCGGGTAGGGGGTGTGGCTCTCCGCGTCCACGCCGACGTCCCGCACGGAGGCGACGAGGTCGTGGGCCTCCAGGTCCTTCCGCAGCGCTTCCTTGTACTCGTAGCCGGCGTCGTCGGAACCGACGACGATCCGCAGCCTGTCGCTCATCAGCGTCTCCTTCCTTCCCTCGGGCTCGTCCGGCGGCTCAGTCGGAGAGCACGTCGCGGACGGCCCGCACGATCAGCGCCAGCGACACCGCGCCCGCGTCGGGCGTGCCCACGCTGCGTTCGGCCAGCGGCCGGGCCCGGCCCATCCGGGGGACCAGGTCGGCGGTGGCCTCGGCCGCCCGCCGGGCCGCCTC
>NZ_AGVX02000533.1 GCF_000239155.1 Actinoalloteichus spitiensis RMV-1378 | reverse complement strand
TCGGTCCTCGGTCAGTGGCCGTGACCGTGGCCCGCGGCGCCCGCGGGCTCCTCCTCCTTCTTCTCCACGACAGCGCTCTCGGTGGTGAGCACCATCCTGGCGATGGAGGCGGCGTTGGACACGGCGGACCGGGTCACCTTGACCGGGTCGACGACACCCGCGTCCAGCAGGTCGCGGTACGTCAGCGTGCCGGCGTCGAACCCGTTGCCCCACTCCAGCTCGGACACCTTGGCCACGACGACCGGCCCCTCGAGCCCGGCGTTGGCCACGATCCAGTGCAGCGGCGCGGCCAGCGCACGGCGAACCGCGCGGACGCCGGTCGCCTCGTCACCGGTCAGGCCGAGGTCACCCTCCAGCTGGTTCGCGGCGTGCACCAGGCTGGCACCACCACCGGGGATGATGCCCTCCTCCACGGCGGCCCTGGTCGAGGCGACCGCGTCCTCGATGCGGTGCTTGCGCTCCTTCATCTCCGTCTCGGTGGCGGCGCCGACCTTGATGACCGCGACACCGCCGGACAGCTTGGCCAGCCGCTCCTGGAGCTTCTCCCGGTCCCAGTCGGAGTCGGTGGCGTCGATCTCCCGCCGGATCTGCTCCGCCCGCGCGTCGATGTCGGCCTTGCTGCCGCCGCCGTCGACGATCGTGGTGTCGTCCTTGGTCACGGTGACCCGGCGGACCTTGCCCAGAACGTCCAGCCCGGACTCGGACAGCTTCAGGCCGAGCTCGGGCGCGATGACCTTCGCGCCGGTGACGACGGCGAGGTCGTCGAGGAACGCCTTGCGCCGGTCACCGAAGTAGGGCGCCTTCACCGCGACGACCTTGACCGTCTTGCGGATGGCGTTGACGGTCAGCGTGGAGAGCGCCTCGCCCTCGACGTCCTCGGCGATGACCAGCAGCGGCTTGCCCGCCTGGACGACCTTCTCCAGCAGGGGAAGGAAGTCGTTCAGCGCGGAGATCTTCTCCCGGTGCAGCAGGACGAGCGCGTCCTCCAGCACGGCCTCCTGCCGCTCCGCGTCGGTGACGAAGTGCGGCGACACGAAGCCCTTGTCGAACTGGACGCCCTCGGTGATCTCCAGCCAGGTGGACAGCGTGGAGGCCTCCTCGACGGTGATCACACCGTCCTCGCCGACCCGCTCGATGGCCTCGCCGCAGAGCGCTCCGATCGTCTCGTCCCGGGAGGAGACGGTGCCGACCTGGGCGATGTTGTCCCGCCCCTTGACCGGCGTCGCCTTGGTCTTGAGGACGTCGACCACGGCGTCGGCCGCGGCCTGGATGCCCCGCCCGAGGGCGGCCGGGTTGGCGCCGGCGGCGAGGTTGCGCAGCCCCTCCTTGACCAGGGCCTGGGCCAGCACGGTCGCGGTGGTGGTCCCGTCACCCGCGACGTCGTTGGTCTTGGTGGCGACGTTCTTGGCGAGCTGGGCGCCGAGGTTCTCGTACGGGTCCTCCAGCTCGATCTCCCTGGCGATCGTCACACCGTCGTTGGTGACGACCGGAGACCCGAACTTCTTGTCGAGGACCACGTGCCGGCCGCGCGGGCCGAGGGTCACCTTGACGGCGTCGGCGAGCTGGTTGACGCCGCGCTCCAGCGCGCCCCTGGCGTGCTGGTCGAACTTGATCTCTTTGGCCATCGTGGCCTCTTCTCCAAGCTTCTCGACGGGAGCGGGGGTTCGGCGGGAACCCCCGGAAGACGCGAAACCGCCCCGGCGCCCCCAGTGGACCTGGGCCGCCGGGGCGGTGAGGTATCGCCGGTGAACCGGATTGTCAGTTCACCACGGCCAGCACATCGCGCGCGGAGAGGATCAGGTACTCCTCGCCGTTGTACTTGACCTCGGTACCGCCGTACTTGGAGTAGATGACGACGTCGCCGACAGCCACATCCACGGGGATGCGGTTGCCCTTGTCGTCCACCCGGCCCGGGCCGACGGCCAGAACCTTGCCCTCCTGGGGCTTCTCCTTGGCGGTGTCCGGGATAACGATGCCGGACGCCGTCGTCGTCTCGGCTTCGCTTGCCTGGACGAGGATCTTGTCCTCGAGCGGCTTGACGTTCACGCTCGCCACGGTGTGACCTCCACCTTCTGGGGCCTTCGAAGCGTTGGCAGATTCCGACGGCTCCTGCCGTCCCGTCGTCGCGGGTGCCGGGTGAGGCGGGTGCCGTTACTTCTGGCACTCTACCGCCGAGAGTGCTAACTCTCAAGCTCGGGGTGCCCCGCGAGCCGGGAAACCCTTCCGCCAGGAGCGAAACGGCCGACCCGCGAGCGTCCCGGGCGGCACCGCCGCGCCCCGGCGACGACCGTCATTCCACCACGACCGTCCCCACCGGGAGTGCCGGATCGGCCCCGAAACCAGGGTCTGACGGCGGCGCCCCCGCGGCGACCAGGTGCGCCCCGAGCGCCGCGATCATCGCGCCGTTGTCCGTGCACAGCCGGGGCGGCGGCACCCGGAGCCGGATGCCCGCGCGCGCGCAGCGCTCGGCGGCCAACTCCCCGAGCCGGGAGTTGGCGGCGACACCACCCGAGACCACCAGCGTGTCCACGCCCAGCTCGGAGGCGGCGCGGACGGCCTTGGCCGTGAGCACGTCGGCGACGGCCTCCTGGAAGGACGCGGCGACCGACGGCACGTCGACCCGCTCACCGGCGGCTCGCCGCCCCTCCACCCACCGGGCCACCGCGGTCTTGAGCCCGGAGAAGGAGAAGTCGTGCCGGCTGTCCCTCGGCCCGGTCAACCCCCGGGGGAACGCGATCGCGTCCCGCGCGGCCGCACCGGCCGCCCTGGCCGCCCGGTCGATGGGCGGGCCTCCCGGGTAGGGGAGGTCGAGCAGCCTGGCGACCTTGTCGTAGGCCTCGCCGGCGGCGTCGTCGATGGTGGAACCGATCTCGCGGACCGAGCTCGCCACGTCCTCCACGAGCAGGAGCTGGGTGTGCCCGCCGGAGACCAGCAGCGCCAGGCACGGGCTGGGCAGCGGGCCGTGCTCCAGGGCGTCCACCGCCACGTGACCGGCCAGGTGGTTCACCCCGTAGAGCGGCTTGTCCGCCGCCGCCGCGTAGGCCTTGGCCGCCGCCACCCCGACCATCAACGCCCCGGCGAGCCCCGGACCGGCGGTGACGGCGATCGCGTCCACGTCCCGGAGCGCGCAGCCCGCGTCGTCCAGGGCACGCCGCACGGTCGGGGTCAGCGCCTCCAGGTGCGCCCTGCTGGCGATCTCCGGCACGACACCGCCGAACCTCGCGTGCTGTTCGACGCTGGAGGCGACCACGTCGGCCACCAACCGGACTCGTCCGTCGTCGAACACCTCGACGAGCCCGGCTCCGGTCTCGTCACAGGAGGTCTCGATCCCGAGCACGAGGGCCGAGGCCTCCGCACTGGCTCCGGTCACCGTGGTTCCCTTCCGTCTCGCTCTGGTCCGCCGGTCGGCGCCGCCACCGCGGGTTCCCGCCGCATGGTGTACGCGTCCGCTCCCGACGGCTGGTAGTAGCGCCGACGCAGACCGACCCGCGCGAAGCCGTGCCGTTCGTACAGTCGGATCGCCTGGTCGTTGTCGGTGCGCACCTCCAGGAAGGTGGGCGCGCGCAGGTTGTCGGCGTGGGCCAGCAGGGACCTCAGCAACGCCGTTCCCACCCCCCGCCCCTGCCAGGCCGGGGCGACGGCGATGGTGTGCACCTCCGCCTCGAGGTCGGGCGACCGCCCCAGCACGGCGAGTCCCCCGTAGCCGACCAGCGGCCCCTCGGTGTCCACCGGGCGCCAGGGGTTCGCGGTCCGCCCCGAGCCCCCCGCGTCGACCGGTTCCTCGGGCGGGGCGTACGCGCCGAGGTACCGGTGGCCGGCGGCCATCTCGGCCAGGAACGCCCGCTCGCTCCAGGGGTCGTCCCCCGGGAACAACTCCCGCTCGAGCTCGGCGCACCGGCTGGCGTCCACCCGGCGCAACCGCCTGATCGCCACCGTCACGGCGTGCTCACCCGCTTCGGGGCGCGCGGTTCGGCGGCATCCGGCTGCCGCAGGTAGCGGGGGACGAGCGGCGAGGGTGGCCGTCCGGCGCGCAACTCGGCCGAGACGGCGGTCACCAGACCACCGGGAGTGGGGAACGTGGTGCCGAGCAGGGGGAGCCCGAGCAGGTCCGCGAGTTCCGCCATCCCCTCGCCCCGGGCGTCCCCCGGGGGCCGGAGGTTCCCCGCGAGGTGCAGCGGACGGGTTGCCGGAGGCATCGTCGCGAGCTGCTCCCGCAGCTCCTCGGGCCGGGCGACGCCCGGCCCCTCGACACGGGCACCACCCGAGGCGTGCACGCTCCAGTACACCTCCCGCCGGCGGGCGTCGGAGACCACCAGGAACGGACCGGGGCTCACCACGCCGGCCGCGACACCGTCCAACGTTCCCACCGGGTGGACCGGCCTGCCGAGGGCGTGCCCCAGGGCGGCCGCGGTGACCATGCCCACCCGCAGCCCGGTGAAGGGGCCCGGACCAACACCGCAGACGAGCGCGTCCACGTCCCCGAACTCCACGCCGGCCGCCCTGGCGGCCGCGCGAAGTCTCGGGGTCAGCAGCTCGGCGTGCGACCGGGCGGCGAAGACCGGTTCGCCGGCGAGCACGCGCGGCGGCCCGGCGTCCGCGAGCTCGACGACGCCGGAGACGATGGCCGGAGTGGCGGTGTCGATGGCCAGTAGCAGCACGTCCACGAGCCTACGAGCCGCCGTGCTCGGCCCTGAGCCGCCCCGTCGGACCGACCACCTCGGCTCGTGGTGGTCGTCTTCCGCGTGCGCCGAGGTATTTCCCACTTCCATCGATATCTGATTGAGTGGGTATAGAACAGCTAACCAACCGAGACTGGGGAGGGCACATGCCAGGTGGCGGCACGACCGGCCGGATCATGCTCGCGGCGTTACCACCCGTGCTGGGCGCGGTTCCGGGAGTCGCTCTACTGCTGGGTTCCTGGGACGAGTTCCCCGAGGAACTGGCCACCCGGTTCGGCACGGACGGCGTCACCAACTCGATGAGTCGTCCCTCCATGCTGCTGATGATGGTCGGGGTGGGACTGCTGATGGCGATCAGCTTCGGCAGCGTGGTCGCGAAGCCCTCCAGCCGCAGGAAGAAGTCGGGCCTCGGAGTCAGGCAGGCGAACAGCCCCCGGTTCGCCATCGCCCTTTCCTGGGCGCTCGGCGGGTTCTTCGGAATGGTCTACCCGGTCGTGCTGCGGACCAACCTCGACGGCGCGGACTCGTCGACGGCGTCCCTCCCGCCCGAGGAGCTGGCGCTGTGCGTCGGCGCGGCTCTCATCGGTGGACTGCTCGGCTGGGTCCTCGGCCGGGGCGCCCGCCGGTGAACCGACCTGGGATGTGGAGGCGGGGACGCCGGGCACTTCGGTCGTCCTCCGCCGCGCCAGCTCGGCCTGCCCGGGGCCGGCGGCCGGCGGAGGGCCGCTCGAGCAGTCGCGGATCGCCCACGAGGCCGTCGCACGGGTCCGGGTGACGACCTCGAACCCGGACCAACGGGACCGCGCACCGCGCCCAGCCCACGGCGCAGGTCCCCAGCGTGGTCGACCTGGGCGGCGCCCATCGCGACCGGCCAGGGCCGCCTCCGACCAGGCGGGACCGGCGCGGGGTACCCACGCCGGCTGATGGCTCAGCGGGCTGACGACCAGATCCCTCCGTTGGTCCGGAGGAGCGCGGACACCCCGGGGCCGGCCCCCGGCGCACCTCCCAGGCTCGCGGAGGCGCGCACCCCGTCCGCGCGGGAGGTGCGCCGTGACCTCCACGAACCGAGGCGGAGGTCCCCGACGCCGCCGCACCCAGCGGGCAGAACCGCTCCCTGCCACCACACCCGGTGCGAGCCTGGACCGTGGTGCGCGCCGCGGTTACCGGCAGACCTACCGGTCAGGGCCCCCGATCGGGGGCCACGGGTCGCCGGGTGCCGAGCCGCCGGTCGACGGTGGCACGGCGAGCTCGGGACCGGGCGAGGTCCTGCGCCACCGCCAGCCGGGTGGCGGCCGCCGGTCGCCTCCGGCCTTGCCACGGCCTCCTGGACGGGGCGACGCCCGCGCCGAGCTCCCTCGCACCCCGCTCCGCGCGCACCGGGGGAGCGGGACACCAGGCGTGGCTCGGTCGTTCCCCTGCCCCCGTCAGGGGGCGTCGCCCGTGCTGGTGAGCCGCTCGGGCACCCCGGAACCGTTCGCCACCGTGATCTCCGCGAGCCGACCCAGCGACCCGGTGCCGGGAACGAAGTAGCCGTCGTGCCCGCTGGCGTCCCCCGCCGGGACGACCCGCGCACCGAAGGACGGCTCGGTGGGGTCGGGGCCGTGGCCGAGGCCTCCCAGGGAGAGGCCGGCCACCCAGCCGATCCAGTCGTCGTCCGCCCGCATCGCCCAGACCTGGTCCGCCCCGGACAGTTCGCCGGCGGTCGAGGCGCGGAGACCGGGCGAACCGACCGCCACCAACGAACCGACGTCGATGGTGCCCCGCTGGGCGGTCAACGAGCACACCACGCTTCCGTAGCTGTGGCAGACGAGGTGCACGGTCGGCGGCGCTCCCGCGTCACCGGCCAGGGCGGCGATCCCCCCGAGCAACCGGTCCAGGCGGACCGCACCGGCCTCGGCGAGCGTGGCGGCGGCCGCGTCGACCCCCACTCCGCGCGGGCTGAGGTAGCCGCTCCACGCGATGACGGCCGTCCTCGCCTTCGGGGACCGGGCGCGCTGCTCGTCGAACAGGGCGCCGGCGGC
>NZ_AGVX02000534.1 GCF_000239155.1 Actinoalloteichus spitiensis RMV-1378 | reverse complement strand
CCAGAGGTGCGCGCCGTCCCCACCCACCCGGCCCGGCCCGGCCCCGGGAATCCCCGTTCCCCTTCCCTCCGATCAGGACAGAGCCCACCGGGAGCAGCCATGAGACGAACCCTCCACACCCTGGTCACCGGGGTCGCCGTCGCGGCCGCGCTGCTCCTCGGCGGCGGCGCGTCGGCGGCAGCACCGCCCTCCTCCGGCACCGGCGGTGAGATCCGCGGCGGTGACGTCTTCGTCGTCGGCGCCAGCCGTTGCGTCGCGGCCTTCACCGTGTCCGGGGGCTTCGTCGCCACGAGCCGTTGCGGCCCGGTGGGCGGGCAGGTGCGCACCACCGGGGGCGAGCTGGTGGGCGTCGTCCGGGGCAGCACGTACCCCGTTCCTGGGGGCGCCTGGGTGCAGACGACCGGCGCGTGGGCCCTGAGCCCGACTGTCGGCCGCGCCGGCGGCGGCACACCCGTCCTCGGCTCGACCCAGGTCCCGGTGGGCGGCGCGGTCTGCGCCAGCACCTCGACCTCGGGGTTGCGGTGCGGAAGCGTGCTGGCCCACAACCAGACGGTGACGTTCCCGCAGGGCACCGTCTCCGGCCTCACCAGGACGACGTTGTGCTCGGAGCGCGGCCAGGACGAGGGAACGCCGGTGGTCAGCGGCAACCAGGCCCAGGGCGTCCTCCTGCTCGCGAGCGGACCGTGCCCCGGGGGCGGGGGCGGCGACCACGTCCTGCCGGTCACCGCCCTGCTGGCCGCCTGGGGCCTCACCCTGCTCACCGCATGACCCGGCCCGCCCACCGCGAGGACGTCCGCCTCAGCCGGGCGGCAACCGCTCCCGCAACGCCGAGGCCGCCTCCCTCGGGTCGGCCGCCTCGGTGATGGCCCGCACCACGACGATCCGCTCCGCTCCGGCGTCGAGGACCTCGGGCAGGCGTTCCGGGCCGATACCGCCGATGGCGAACCACGGCCGCCCGTCGGTCCCCCACCGCCGTGCGGTGTGGCGCACCAGGTCGAGCCCGGCTGCCGGCCGGCCCGGTTTCGTCGGGGTCGTCCAACAGGGGCCGACGCAGAAGTAGTCGACCCCCGGCTCCACCGCCGCCGCGTCGGCCTGGTCGCGGTCATGGGTGGACCGCCCGATGACGACGTCCTCGCCGACCACGCGACGCGCCCACGACACCGGGAGGTCGTCCTGGCCGAGGTGCAGCACGTCGGCTCCGGCCGCCAAGGCGATGTCCGCCCGGTCGTTGACCGCGAGCAACGCACCATGTTCGGCGCAGCGCTCCCCGATCGTCCGCAGCGCGGCCAGTTCCTCCCGCGCCTCCAGCGGCCCGGACGGGCCCCCCTTGTCCCGCAGCTGCACGACGTCCACGCCACCGGCCAACGCGGCCGACACCACCTCGGCGAGGTCGCCCCGGTCGCGGCGGGCGTCGACGCACAGGTAGAGCCGGGCGGCCGCGAGCCGTTCCCGTACCCGCTCTCCGGTCAGTCCTGGCATACCCGTGAGCCTAGGAGACGCGCCACGCGGGGAACGACGTCCATGCCTCCCAGCGGGCTGGCCCCCACGGGCGGGTGGTTCCCGGCCCCGCCGCCGGGTTACGGTGAGGGCAGTCCGCACGGGAGTCTGGGGCACCAGGCTGAGAGGGGGCCTGCCGGCCCCGACCGTGGAACCTGATCCGGATCATGCCGGCGCAGGGAGCGTGGTGAGAGACGTGTCAACGGTGAAGCGAACGAACCAGCTGGTCGTCGTCGGTGCCGGGGTGATCGGCAGCGCGGTCGCCTGGCACGCGGCCACCTCGGGGTGGTCGGTGGTCGTGGTGGGCCCGGAACCGGCCGGCACCAGTTCCTCCTGGGTCGCCGGCGGGATGCTGGCCCCCGTCGCGGAGGCCTGGCCCGGGGAGGAGATCTCGCTGCGGCTCGGCTCCGCGTCGCTCGAATCCTGGCCCGCGTTCGCCTCGGCCGTCTCGGTCGCGGCGGGCGGCACGGCGGACCGCGCGCCCGGCGGCGCGCTGCTCTCCGCCGAAGGCGGGCTCCTGGTGGGAGTGGACGGTGCCGACCGAGCCGACCTCGAACGGCTGGCCCGGTACCTGGCGGCGCGCGGGCGGGAGGTGACCGCGTTGTCCGGGCGGGAGGCCCGCTCGCTGGAACCGTCCCTGGGGCCGGCCGTGCGCCACGGGCTCCACGTGCCCGGCGACCTCGCCGTGGACAACCGACGACTGTTGTGGGCGTTGCGCGCCGCCGCCCGGTCCGCCGGTGCCGTGTTCGACACCGGCTGGCTCGCGGAGGAGGCACGCGGAGGCCGGGTGCTGCTGCGCCGCGCCACGCGGAACGGGCCCGCCGACCCGCCCCCACCTGGCCTGCCCCGCACCGAGGACGGGGAACGCGAAACCCGGGAGTGCGACGTGGTGGTGCTGGCGGCCGGCGCGTGGTCGAGCCGCCTGCACCCCCGGCTCGGCCAGTTGATCCGCCCGGTGAAGGGCGAGGTGGTCCGGCTCGCCGCGACCCCGGGGAGCCTGCCACCGCCACGACGCACCGTCCGCGGCTCGGTGCGCGGTCGCACCGCCTACCTGGTGCCCCGGGACGGAGGGCGCCTCGTGGTGGGCGCGTCCCAACGGGAGAACGGCTTCGACACCTCGGTGACCGCGGGGGCGGTGCGCGAGCTGCTGACCGACGCCGGCACGCTCGTTCCCGCCCTCGACGAGTACGAGATCACCGAGACCATCGCGGGGCTGCGGCCCGGCAGCCCGGACAACGTCCCGCTGGTGGGTCCGCTCGAACCAGGGCTGCTGGTCGCCAGCGGACACCACCGCAACGGTTTCCTGCTGACACCGGTGACCGTCGAGCTGGTCGGCCGGCTGCTCGGGCTGGCCGGGGCGGCGTTCACCTCGCCTTCGACCGACACCGACGAACTGTTGTCGGCGACCGACCCGGCACGGTTCACGACGCCGACCGGGACCGACCACGTGGGAGAGGGGCAGTGATGCGGGTGCTGATCAACGGCCACGCGCACGAACTCGCCGAGCCGTGCACCGTCGCGGCGGCGGTGACGGCCGTCGGCGCACCGGAGCGGGGGACGGCGGTCGCGCTCGACGGCGACCTGGTGCCCCGCGCCGAGTGGGCGCGGACCGAGCTGACGCCCGACGCGCGGCTCGAGGTGCTGACGGCGGTGCAGGGAGGGTGAGGTCCGTGGACGACGTGCTGGAGATCGCCGGCCGCCGGTTCTCGTCCCGGCTGGTGCTGGGGACGGGTGGGGCGGCGAACCTGTCGGTGCTGGAACGCGCCCTGCTGGCGTCGGAGACCGAACTGACCACCGTGTCACTCCGCCGGGCCGACACCTCGGGAGGTCCCGGAGTCCTCGACCTGCTCCGCCGGTTGGGCGTCGGGACGCTGCCCAACACGGCCGGGTGCCGCAGCGCGGCGGAGGCGGTGCTGACGGCCCGGCTCGCCAGGGAAGCGCTCGACACGAACTGGGTGAAGCTGGAGGTCGTCGCCGACGAGGACACCCTGCTCCCGGACCCGTTCGAGACGCTCGAGGCCGCCGAACGACTGGTGGCGGACGGCTTCACCGTCCTCGCCTACACCAACGACGATCCGGTTCTCGCGCGCCGGTTGGAGGACGCGGGGTGCGCGGCGGTGATGCCGTTGGGCTCACCGATCGGGTCCGGCCTGGGCATCCGCAACCCGCACAACATCGAACTCATCGTGCACCGCTCGTCGGTCCCGGTCGTGCTGGACGCCGGAATCGGCACCGCCTCCGACGCCGCGCTGGCCATGGAACTGGGGTGCGCCGCCGTGCTGCTCGCCACCTCGGTCACCCGTGCCGACGAACCGGAACGGATGGCGCGGGCGATGCGGGACGCCGTGCGAGCCGGTCGGGAGGCGCGTCTCGCCGGCCGCATCCCCCGGCGGTTCTGGGCGCGGGCGTCCAGCCCCGCCGTGGAGGGCGCGGGCTGATCGGGTGGTACCGCCCCACCGGTACGGGCGGTCCGCCTGCCCTCACCAGGACTGGTGCCGGAAGGCGTGCTCGAGGGCGGCGTCCGGCCGCGCCTCGTGCTCGGCGTCCTCGGAGAGTTCCCTCCCCAGTTCGACCAGCTCGTCCACCGCCAACCGGGACAGGTAGGCGCCCTCGACGACGGGCCCGGCCAGCAGCTCGACCCCGGTGAGGTCCGGTCGCTCCTCCCGGGGAGCGCGACGCCCCACCTCGCCCAGTTCCTCGTCCGCCAGCCGGAGCACGGGCGTGAGACGTTCCCGGACCTCGAGCGGGCGGAACGCGACGCCGCCCACGGCGGCTCGCAACGCGTCCAGCGCGGCCCCCGCGCGCCGGGCTGCCTCCTCGGCCGACGGCCCGGCGTCCTCCAGCCGCGCCGGCAGCCCCAGCAGGTCCTGGGTGCGTCGCAGCGACTGCACGTAGGCACCGCGCAGCGCCCGCCGTCCTTCCGAGGTGTCCCGGGCTCCGTAGGCGCCTCGGGTCAGCTCGCGGACCGCCAGTGTCGCCAGCCGCGTCGTCCGGCCGACGTTGGGCAGCGAGCTGCTGGGCAGCACGAGGTAACTGGCGTAGCCGACGATCAGCGCGAGAGTGGCTCCGACGGCGGTGATGGCGCCGAAGCTGACCAGGACCGCGGCCACCGGGCGTCCGGTGGCCGGAACCTGGACGAGCAGCACGACGGCCACCACACCGGACATGAGCAGGGGGAAGCTCGTCCGCAGCACCGATGCGCCGGCGATCATCGCGAAGAGCAGGGCCGGGACGAACACCCACGGCCAGGGCAGCAGCGCGACCAGCCCGGCCGCGAGCGCGACACCGACCACCGAGGCCCCGGTCCGTTGTAGGCCCCCCTCCATCGTGTCGCGGGTGATCGGTTGGAGGACGAGGTAGAGCACCAGCAGCATCGGGGCGGCGGACGGCGTGTCCAGCCACAGGGTGATGAGCATGCCGCCGGCGACCGCGAGCGCGCAGCGGAGCGAGTGCCGGAACAAGGAAGACCGGAAGGAGAGGTGGGCGGTCAGCACTCCGAGGGCGCGCAGCAGCACGCCTCGCCACGACGGCCTCGCCAACCGCTCGGAGCTCCGGTCGACCACGGCCCGCCGGACGCGGTCCAGGCCGGACCGCACCATGCCCACCGCCGGCGGCAGCTCGGCCCCGCGTTCCGCCAGC
>NZ_AGVX02000535.1 GCF_000239155.1 Actinoalloteichus spitiensis RMV-1378 | reverse complement strand
CCCTGCCCGCTCCGACAGCGCGCCGCCCCGGCGCCGCTAGGGCGCCGGGGCGGGCGAAGGGCTCATTCGGCCTTGCCGGACTCGGCGACGGAGCGCCGTACCTCGTCCATGTCCAGTTCCCGCGCCTGCCGGATCACGTCCTCCAACGCGGCCTCCGGGAGGGCGCCCGGCTGGGAGAAGACCAGCACGTTGTCCCGGATGATGGCCAGGGTGGGGATGGAGCGGATCTCGAAGGCCCCGGCCAGCTCCTGCTGGGCCTCGGTGTCGACCTTGCCGAACACCAGGTCGGGGTTCTTGTCGGCGACGCGGTCGTAGACGGGCGCGAACTGGCGGCAGGGGCCGCACCAGGACGCCCAGAAGTCGACCAGAACGAAGTCGTTCTCGGACACGACCTCGTTGAAGTTCTCCTTGGTCAGTTCGACCGTGTTGCTCATGGGTTGCCTGCTTCCTGGGGTTGGGAGTGCCGGCACTGGTGACCAACACGATGCCCGGGCGGGGTATTCCTGGGGCCATGTGACGGGGCGGTCACCTCGGCGAACAGGTCGCACGCCCGGCCGCGCCCCGCGCCGGGGACCTCCCCGGCGGAGGTCGGGCCGCCAGGCCGAGGAGTGGCGGCGCGACGCCACTGCGAGCCTGGGACGAGGTCCGAAGGTGCGTTCCCACCCGTGGCGGGTAGTCCCACGACAGCGGGCGCCCGCCCGGGCCAGGCTCGCGCGACCGCCCCGCCGCCCAGGAGCCGCGTCTCGCGGCTTGCCGCCGAACAGGAGAGGACGTCCCCGCCGTGACCACCGTTCCCACGATCACCCTGAACAACGGCGTCGCCATGCCCCAGCTCGGCTTCGGCGTGTACCAGGTTCCGGACGAGGAGGCGACCGCGACCGTGCGGGCAGCGCTGGACGCCGGGTACCGCAGCATCGACACGGCGGCCCTCTACCAGAACGAGGTCGGCACCGGCCGGGCGCTGGCCGAGTCGGGCATCGCCCGGGAGGAGCTGTTCGTCACCACGAAGCTGTGGAACACCGACCAGGGTTACGACGCCACGCTCCGCGCCTTCGACGCCTCCCTGGCGCGCCTGGGCCTGGACCAGGTCGACCTGTACCTCATCCACTGGCCGGCGCCGAAGCTCGACCGGTACGTGGACACGTGGCGGGCCTTCGAGCGGATCTACGCCGACAACCGCACCAGGGCCATCGGGGTGTCCAACTTCCAGCCAGCGCACCTGGACCGGCTGTTCGAGACCAGTGGGATCGTGCCGGCGGTCAACCAGGTGGAGCTGCACCCCCGTCTCCAGCAGCTGGCCGTCCGGGAGTTCGACGCGTCCCACGGGATCGCCACCGAGGCGTGGGGGCCGTTGGGCCAGGGCAAGGGGGGGCTGTTGGAGGACCCGACGCTGGCACAGCTCGCCACGAAACACGGCCGGACTCCAGCCCAGATCGTGCTGCGCTGGCACATCCAACTGGGCAACGTGGTGATCCCGAAGTCCTCGACCCCCTCGCGGATGCGGGAGAACATCAGCGTCTTCGACTTCCAGCTCGACGCCGACGACATGGATTCCATCGCCGGGATGGAGACCGGTGCCCGAGGGGGTCCCGACCCGGACGTGCTGTCCTGACCCGCCCACCGCCCAAGACCGTGGAGGTCGGGCTGGCGGGCGGTGGGCCGGCACCGCCGAGGGCCCCGTTCAGCGGGGTGGCCACGGCGGGCGAGCCGTCCTGGTCGACC
>NZ_AGVX02000536.1 GCF_000239155.1 Actinoalloteichus spitiensis RMV-1378 | reverse complement strand
GGCGGAGGACGACCGGCAGCCGTACCAGGCGTTCGTGCGGGACGTCTTCACCGGTCGCGGTGCCGGGCTGCCGGCGATCCTGCGCCGGGTGGCAGGCGGGCGTGTTCCCACCGCGCGCCTGCGGGAGTGGCTCCGCGCCGAGTCGCTCGACGAACGGAGCCTGCCCCGGCGGCTGACCTCCCGCCAGTGGGTGGAGCTGTACCGGATGTTCCGGGACGGCTCCACCGACCGGGCTGGTGCCGCCGGGCGCCGCGGGACGGCTGGCGCCGAGGCGCGGCCGGGAGGCGTCGCGCCACGTCGCTCTGCCGGCTCACGCGGGAGGAGAGCGGGCCGGCGCCGGGGGTGACCCGGGGCACCCGGCCGGCGGTCAGTGGTGGGAGTGCCCGCCACCCGGGTGGTGGCTCAGTGCGGGGTCCACGGAGTCGACCCGCTCGGGTGGCACGACGAGGAACTGTCCCATCATGCCCGCGTCCTCGTGGGCGAGGAGGTGGCAGTGGTACATGTACGGCACCTCCTCGTCCACCTCGGTCCCGAAGCTGACCGCCAGCCGGACGAGGACACCGGGAGGCAGGTAGACGGTGTCCTTGGGCCCGGCGAGCCACGCCGGGGGCGGGACGCCGTCCCGGTCGAGGATGCGGAAGCTGACGTCGTGGACGTGGAAGTTGTGCGGGGCTCCGCTCCCCCTGACCTCCCAGATCTCCGTGGCACCGGCCGGCACCACCTCGTCGACGCGGCCCATGTCCATCGGCCGCCCGTTGATCTCGGAGGTCCCGGAGAGTTCGAAGGTGCGGACGGTGGCGTCCGGTGGCGGCTCGATGACCGGATCGGTGCCCAGCTCCCGGGGGACGGGCGGCGACTCCCGCAGCCGGTCGGCGGCCCGCAGCTGGAGGAGGTCGAACGTGTCGTCCCCACCGGAGAACCGGTCCTGGAGGAAGCCGGCGTCCAGGCCGCCGGGGAAGGACCGCAGCACCGTCCGGTCGCCGGGTTTCATCTCGACGACGATCTCCACCCGCTCGCCCGGTGAGAGCAGCACCCGGTCCCGCTCCACGGGTGCGGGCAGCAGGCCCGTGTCGGTGGCCACCACCTGGAAGTGCCGGCCGTCGACGAACCCGAGGTGGTAGACGCGGGCGGTCGACCCGTTGAGCACCCGCAGGCGGGTGCGGCTGGCGGTCACCTCGAAGTGCGGGTCGTGGGTCCCGTTGACCAGGATCTCGTCGCCGAGGATGCCCACCCCGCCGCCGCCGCTGAGGTCGAACTGGCCGGCGTCGTCGAAGTCCTTGTCCTGCACGATGAGGGGAACGTCGTCCACCCCGTACTCCGAGGGCAACGTCAGCGAGTCGGTCCGCTCGTCCTCGACGATGATCATGCCGGCGAGACCCGGTAGACGTGCTCGGCCGTCCGGCCGTGGGGGTGCGGGTGGTACCAGAGGGTGGCCGCGGGTTGGCGCACCGTCCACTCCGGGATCCACACCCCACCGGGCCGGACCTCCTGGTGGGGTCCCCCGTCCATGCGGGCCGGGACCCGCATCCCGTGCCAGTGCAGCGAGGACGCCTCGGAGAGCTCGTTGGTGACCCGCACGGCGACGTGGTCGCCGCGCCGCATCCGCAGGGTCGGGCCGAGGTGGTCCCCGTTCACCCCCCACGTGACCGTCCGCGTGCCGGGCAGCAGCTCGGAGGCCCCCGCCCTCAGCCGCAGGTCGAAGGCCTGGCGGCCTTCCTCGTCGGTCTCCGGTTCGAGGAGGGGTGGTACGACCAGCGGTGTCGCGAAGTCCAGCTGGCCGAGGTTGTCGCGTCGCACGGCCTGGTAACCGATCGCGAAGCCCGCCGCGAGCACGATCACCCCTACGAGGGAGAGCGTCAGGAGCGCGGTCACCACGGTGCGCGGGCGCGGCCACCGGCGCCGGGACTGCGGGGACTGGGGAGTTCGTCTCACCCCCTCAGCCAACCGGTCGGAGGGCCTGGTCGACGTCGGGAAGGCCCCGGAGCAGGCCCCTGGTCCCGGTCCTGGGGTGGCTCGGTGACAACCCTGGCTACGACTTTCGGCCGAGGGGGCCTCCCGTGCCTGGCCGTTCGGCTGATCTGCGGGACAGGGGTTCACGGCCAGGCTGTACGCACACCGACCCCTCCGATCGAGAAGGACGACGATGCGCTCCGCCACCACCACCGGCCCGGTTCCCGGAACCACCGCGTTCCGGATGCCCGAGGCGACCGGTCCACGGGCCTGGCACGGCCCGTCATCGCACGGACGCGGTCCGGACGGAGCCAGCACCCCACCGGGGCGGTCCCCCAGGTCCGCTGCCCCCCGCGCGCGCGGAGGGAGCCGCCCGACCGGCTGAGGCGACTCGACGAAGGGAGAACACGGACGAAAGGACGGAACACCATGTCATCCACCACCACCGCCACCGGGACGATCGTGGCGGCCACCGACGTGTCGAAGGTGTACGGCAGCGCCGACACCCAGGTGCACGCGTTGCGCGGGGTCAGCCTCGGCGTCGCCGAGAGCGAGTTCACCGCCGTCATGGGTCCCTCGGGCTCGGGCAAGTCCACGCTGATGCACTGCATGGCCGGGCTGGACCGGCCCACCAGCGGGTCGATCACCATCGGCGGAACCGAGATCACCTCGCTGCGGGAACGGCAGCTCACCGACCTGCGGCGGGACCGCATCGGCTTCATCTTCCAGAAGTTCAACCTGCTCTCGGAGCTCACGGCGGAGGACAACATCCTGCTGCCGTTCAGCATCGCCGGCCGCTCACCGGACGAGGAGTGGCTGAAGGTCGTCATCGACATCCTCGGCATCCGCCCCCGGTTGGGCCACCGCCCGTCCCAGCTCTCCGGCGGTCAGCAGCAGCGGGTGGCGATCGCCCGGGCACTGGCGACCAGGCCCGAGGTGGTGTTCGCCGACGAGCCGACCGGCAACCTGGACTCGTCGTCGGGCCGGGAGGTGCTGGAGTTCCTGCGCAGGTCGACCGGCGACTTCGGCCAGACCATCGTCATGGTCACCCACGACCCCTCCGCCGCGGCGGCCGCCGACCGGGTCGTGCTGTTGGCCGACGGGCGGATCGCCGGTGAGTTGCGCAGGCCCTCCCGCCAGGACGTGCTCGCCGCCCTCGACGAACTGAGCAGGTGAGACGATGGGACTGGGCAAGGCGTCACTCGCGCAGATCCGGCAGCGGCCCTCGCGGATCCTGCTGACCGGTATCGCCATCGCGATCGCCACGTTCTTCGCGGCGGGCACCATGCTGTTCACCGACACCCTCCGCGACGAGTTCATCCGCAGCACCGTCTCGGTGAGCGAGGAGACCGACGCGGTCGTCGACGCCGTCGAGGAACCGTGGGTGCTCACCGACGAGCAGATCCAACGGGTCGCGGCCATGCCGGGCGTCGACCAGGTCGCGCCGTCCGGTAGCGGGGTCTCCATCGCCATCGGGCGCAACAACTACGTGTTGCGCACCTCCCCCGTCGAGGGCCCGTTGGCGATGCACACGGTGGAGGAGGGGTCGGCTCCGGGTACCGACGAGGTGCTGCTCAGCCGCTCGCTGGCCGAGGAGCTGGACTTCGCGATCGGCGACCAGTTCGAGGTGGTCCTCTACACCGAGGCGGACCAGAAGACGGTCACGGCCACCCTCAGTGGTCTGGTGCGGGACAGCCCTCAGGGCAGCTACAGCGTGATGACCAGCGAGGACACCTTCGTCGACTGGTCCGAGACCGACGGATTTTACCAGCTGCTGGTGGCCGGTAGCCAGGACGAGGGCGACCTGGTGTCCGCCATCCAGGACGACCTCGGCACCTCCGTGCTGGTGAACTCCGGTCAGCAGGTCCGGGACGAGGACATGCGGTCCGCCGCCCGGCAGGCCGACTCGATCTTCCTGGTGTTGTCGATCTTCGTGGTGATCGCGATGCTGGCGGCGGCGATCATCGTCGCCTCCACCTACCGCATCCTGCTGGCGCGCAGCCGCCAGCGCACCGCCATGTTGCGCTGCATCGGCGCGCATCCCGGGCAGATCGTGCGCGCGCTGCTGGTGGAGGCGGTCATCTCCGGTGGCCTCGCCGGGGTGAGCGGTGCCCTCGCCGCCGTCGGCGCGGGCACGGCCGGGCTGGCCATCGCGGACCTGTTCGTCACCGCCACCATGCCCCCGCTGACGGTGTCGGTACCGAGCCTGCTGCTCTGCGTCCTCGCCGCGGTGCTGCTCTCCGTGGTCGCCGCGGTCTTCCCCGCGATCAAGGGCGCGAGGATCCCCCCGGTGGCGGCCATGAGCTCCGCTCCGCTGGCCGACAGCGAGTCCCGGGTGGGCAGGTTGCGCACCACCCTCGGCGTCCTGCTCCTGCTGGGGGCGCTGGGTCTGCTCGCCCTGGGGCTGATGATGGGCACCAACGAGGGCCAACTGTTCGTGCTGGCCGTCATGGCCTCCGGGGTGTTGCTGTTCGGCGCCGTGCTGGCAGCCGGACCGCTGTTGGTGCGCATCATGACGCGCCTGGTCGAGAGGCCGGCCGGGGCGGCGGGCGGGATCGCCGGTCGGTTGGCGGCCCGCAACACCGGTCGCGCGCCGCGCCGCTCGGCGACCACCGCCTCGGTGTTCGCCCTCGGCGTGACCCTGGTCAGCGCCGTGCTCGTCGGGTTGAGCAGCATGCAGGCCGGCGCGGACGAGCAGCTGCGGGCGTCGATGCCCGCTGACGCGATGGTGAGCGACTTCTCCAACCAGGAGGAGGTTGACGGGCTGCTCGACCAGCAGCTGGTGGACGACCTGGCCGCCGCGCCCGGTGTCAGCGCCGTCACGCCCCTCTGGGAGACCCCGCTGGACGTGGACTACGGGACGGACGTCGTGGAGGAGTGGGTGTCCAGTGTGGACGTCCCCGCGATTCCCAACCTCACCCGCAACATCGCCTCCGGGGACTTCTCGGAGTGGGGCCAGGGTTCGGTGGCGCTCTACCAGCGGGTGGCCGACGACCACGGCCTGTCCGTCGGTGACACGGTCACGGTGGGCGCCGAGGGGCGGACCGTGGAGCTGACGGTCCAGGCGATCTACCGGCAGGGGGGCACGCTCGGGTTCGTCTCGATCCACCCGGACGACCTGCGCACCCTCATGCCCGACCTCGACCCGTTCCGGCTGCTGATCGCGGCGGACGAGGCGATCGAACTCGACGCGCTCCAGCAGGCGCTGGAGGCGACCGTGCCCATCGACCCGAACCTCAGCCTGTTCTACCCGGCCGAGGAGCGGGAGGCGTTCGAGGAGATCATCGGCAACCTGCGGTTGGTGGCGTTGGGCCTGGTCGGGATCACGGTCATCGTCGCGATGGTCGGGGTGGCGACCACGCTGTCGCTGTCGGTGGTGGAGCGCGGCCAGGAATACGGCCTGCTCCGGGCGTTGGGGCTGCGTGGCGGCCGACTGCGGTCGATGCTCACCTGGGAGGGCGCCCTGCTGGGCGTGTACGCCACGGTCATCGGGATCACCCTGGGCAGTGCCTACGCGGCGATGGTCGCCTCGGCGCTCTCCGACGTGCCCATGATGGCGATCCCGTGGGGCCAGTTGGGGGCCGTGCTGGTCGCGATGATCGCGATGGCGCTGCTGGCCGCGCTGATCCCGGCGCGCAAGGCCGCGAGGAGTTCCCCGATGCAGGCGCTCGCGGACGACTGATCGCCACGGCGACGGTCTTCTCCGGTGCGGGTGTCGGCGGGTTCGTCCCGCCGGCACCCGTTCGCCGTGCCCGGGCCGGGCCCGCCGGTACCTCCGGGGAATGGCCGACCCCCGGGCCGGCGCCTCGGTCGTATGGCTGAGGGGCAACCCCGGGGTCGCACCGAACGACCGGTTTCGCCGGGGTCCGGCCTCGCCGCCGCTCGCCCCCAGTGATACTGCTGGTGATAACTACTCGTTCCGTGCCAGAGCGCGGTCCATCCGACGTCCGGGGGCGCTGTGTGACGGGACCGCTCAGGGGGCTGGGACACCAGACTCGACAGAGGTGACCATGTCCGGTTTCGAGGTGGCTGAGGAGGACCTGGCCGCCGTGGGTGACTCGTTGTCGACCCTGTCCGAGGATCTCGACGCGGTGTGCCGCTCGTGGAAGTCCGGCACCGGCGGCGGGGGTGGCGCGTTCACCACCTCGGACTGCGCGGAGGCCTTCGACGACCTGGCGCGCAACCTGGCGGGCACGGTGCTCGGGCACTCGGAGCGGGTCGGCGAGCTCGGCGAGGGTGTGCGGCGGAGCGCGGAGACCTACGCCGACATCGACGACGAACGCGCCCGCGCCTTCGACGGCAAGGGGGTGTCGCTGTGAGCCAGGTGGCGGTGGAGGAGTTGGAGGAGCGGGCGGCGAGCCTGGGCTCGATCGCCGGCTCGGTCAGCGGCGACAACGTCCGTTCGGTGCTCGGGGACCTGCCGGCCAAGATCGGCGAGCTGGGCGGTGACGCGGAGGCCATCGAGGACCTGCGGATCAGCTGCACGCGAACGGCGGAGGCCACCGAGACGGCGGCCTCCGACGGGCTGTCCTCGGCGGCGACCGAGCTGGAGGCCGCGTGGACCGGCTCCGCCGCGTCCTCGGCGGTGGGTGCCATCACCAAGCAGCGGGCCGCGCTGCTCCAGGACTCGGCGCTGTTCACCCGTGCCGCCGGGGTGCTCTCCTCGCTGTCCACCAACCTGGCCTCGGCGAAGGAGGACCACACCGCGATCCTCGACCACGTGGCCGACCTCGCCGCCCGCGTCGCCGACGTTCCCGAAGACGACGAGGAGGCGCTGCACGAGTTCGCCGTCGCCACCAGGCGCGTCGCGACGGCCGCCGCGACCCTCCTCACCGCACTGGCCCAGGAGAACCGGGCCGCGGCGGCGGAGCTGCGGAGCATTTCCCTCGGCGGCGACGACGTGGTGGCGCTGACACCCGACGGCCGCGAGTCCCTGGAGGACATTCTCAACCGCTACCAGGTCGCCGCGTCCGAGTACGAGCTGGTGGACTTCCCACCACCCGAGCTGGTCGACATCATCAACCCCATCCTGGAGAAGCTGGGGTTCTCGGTGCCCAGCAGCAAGTGGACCCAGGAGGAACTGGACCTCTTCCTCCAGCTGCGGCCGGACGAGATGTACACCTGGTACCGCCTCCAGCAGGAGGCCTACGTCGTGAGCGAACAGCAGTTCGGCGACCCGGACAACACCACGCACAACCACGTGGACGCCTTCCGGCACGCCTACTGGAACGCCAGGATGACCCAGGAGTTCGGGGCCGAGTGGTCCGAGGCCTTCGCCACGGCGCACGAACGGAAACCCGAGAACGGTCGGTACCCCGAGGCGATGGACCTGTACAACAACGAACGCGGCCGGGAGATCGGCACGTCCAACCCGAACGCCAGTCCCGATCAGATCGCCAGCCAGGTCCGCCAGTCGGTCGACCAGGGGGACATGGTGGTGATCAGCCAGGACGGCCGGTTGGCCTACAGCGACCAGGTGGGCCACGGGGGGACGACGACCCTGGACGACTACGACGAGTCGGAGGTCGACCGGGGCGGGTTCGTCCCCGACACCGACGGGGTGCGACCGGACCGTTCCGGGCTGAACCCCTGGGCCTGAGCCCCCGCGACCGGGATCCGGTGGCCGCCGCACCGCGCGGTTGGCCACCGGGCACCCCCCGGCATCCCGAGGTGGGTGAGCGCCGCGGACGCGCATCACCACACCGGCACGGACGAGGAGAGGTCGCGAATCCGCTCGGCGGCGCCGTTGACGACGGCCACCCACATCACGCACAGGGCGAGTCCCACGACGGAAAGAACCGCGCCGGCCACCGCGAGCCCTTTGTTGTTCGCATGTCCACGATTCGCTCGGACGATTCCCACGAGCGACAGGACCAGTCCGATGATGACCAACGGCCAGGCGATGACGCCGATCACCGGCAGCAGTGAGACCGCGAGCCCCCACCAGGCCGAGCACGAATCCTGCCGTGGCGAGCCCGTTCTGCGGAGCGGCGACCGACTGCGGTTGCGTGGACATCGTGAATTTCCCCCAGGACAATCAGGACGGACAAAAACCAACCCGACGTGGACGGAAATCCGTTCCTTCCCAGAACGCCATGTCCACCAGCATGGTTGGTGACCGGGAATGTATTTACGGCATTCGGTGACCCCGTCAAGTGACGTTCCCTTTCGGCTCCGATTTCGTCACGCCACCTTTCCGCGACCCGTTGTTCTGGTATTCCCCGTCGTCGCGGGACGGTGCGAGGTGGAGGTGGTGGCGGGCCACCGTGGCCGGTGGAGCGACGTGAGGTCACCCGCAGGGGCGCGGCACGCGGGTGGGAGGGAGGCCGGGACCCGGCCCGGATCAGGGGTCGGTGGCGTCAGCACCGCCACGCCCGGGGACCGGTACCCACCGCCCCCCGTGTGGTCGTCGACGTCCGCCAGGACGCCTCCGCCGCACCAGGCCGAGGAGCGGTCCGCGCGCGGAGGGGACGCCCCGGGCCACGGCCGATGTGGGCCTGTTCGGCGGCCACGCCCGGTACGCGCGCCCCGCCCCACCGCCGAGCAACACCGGGTCGGGGCGGGCACGGGGGCCGGCGAGCACGCCAACGACGGCGGGCAGTGGCAGGAGGAACCCGAGCAGCCCGAGGACGAACGCGGCCGTGCGGGTCCCGCCCGGGTCCGGACGCCGCGACGCACACCACGGTGAACCAGGGGTTGCTCATCGCGGGGTGACGCGAATTCGGTGGTGGGGTGCGTCGCCTCGGTGCGGGGCACGACCACGCGCGCCTCCCCCGGTGCCGGCAGGAGGCCGACGGTACGCGGCGCCCGACCCTCCCGCCCGGTGCCGGGGGAGGCGGACCGGTGGCGACCGCCGTCGGACCCCGTCATCCGTCTCCGGCCCCCCGCGCCGCCGCACCGAGCGGACTCCCCGGACCCGCTCCCCGCCGGGCCGCTCCCACCACCCACCGGCGAGGAGGAGTGTTTAGCGCTGCGTCGTACCGGGCAGGGCAGGTGTCGAGGTGACACTCCCCCGACGACGCCGACTGGGAGCGAGATGCCCACACAGCAGCAGACGCGTGCCCTGCTCGCCGCCGGGCACGACTACGAGGAGGCCGGCCGTGCCCTGGGGGTCCCGCCGGGGCTCGCCTACCTGATCGCCACCGGGGAACCGGCCGACGGCGACCACACCGCACCACCCCCCGCGGCGGTACGGCTGGGCCTCACCCGTTCGCGTAGTCAACGACTGGTGAACGCGCTGGAACACACCCCCGACAGCCACGACGAGGTGCGCAGGTGGACGGCCCACC
>NZ_AGVX02000537.1 GCF_000239155.1 Actinoalloteichus spitiensis RMV-1378 | reverse complement strand
CCGAGCGACGACGGGCCCTCGGTGCTGGTCCCGTGGCTGCGCCAGCGGACCGGACTCCTGATCGCGCTCAGCGAGGACTGGTCCGACGCGGACCTGCGGGTGCCGAGCGCCCTCCCCGGCTGGTCACGCGCCCACGTCCTGGTCCACCTCGGCCAGGTCACCTCGGCGATGGCGCGGCAGGCCGAGCACGCGCTGCGCGGCGCACTCGTCGACGTCTACGACGGGGGCCGTCCGGGGAGGGACGCCGCGATCGAGTCCGGCGCGCGGGGATCGGGCCAGGAGGTCCGGGACACGCTGGCGACCGGCCTGCGGCGGCTGCTGGCGGTCTGGGAACGGGTGTCCCCCCAGGACTGGTCGCGGCCGGTCCGCTACCGGGACGGGGACCTGGCGGGCACCGCCAGGGCCGTCTGGCGCGAGGTGGAGATCCACCTCGTGGACCTCGACGCCGGGTACCGGACGAGCGAGTGGACGGCCGCGTTCACCGACCACCTGGTGGAGTTCATGACCTGGCGGCTCCCCGAGGGTGTCGCGGTGCGACTGGTGCCCTCGGACGGCGGGCGGACCCGGTCACACGGTGCTGGGGTCCCCGTCACGGTGACCGGGACGGCGACGGACCTGGCCGCCTGGCTCGCGGGTCGGGACGCGCCCTCACTGCGCGCCGACCGCCCGGAGGGGCCACCAGCTCTCACCCCCTGGAACTGACAGGCAGGAGAAGCAATGATCATCGCGGTTGTGGGAAGTGACGGCGCGGGGAAGTCGACGGTGACCTCGTTGGCGGTCGACCGGCTCGCCGAGGCGGGGGTACCCGCGCAGCTCGTCGAGCGGTGGCGCATCGTCGACAACCCCGACTACCCGGCCACCCGGTTCCTCCGACCGCCGGTGTCCGACCTGCGGCTGTGCGTGGCCGAGATGCCCAACCCGCCCCGCTTCCTGTTCCTGATGTGGTCGATCGGCATGGCCCTGCTGGGCGAGCGGAACGACGCCGCGCCCAGTGCCGGTGCCGAGGCCGTCGGTGTGCTGGACGGCTACTGGATGAAACACGCCGCCAGCGAGATCGTCTACGGCATGGACCGGGGCTGGGTGGAGTCGGTCGTCGCCGGTCTGCCCGTGCCCGACCTCGTGCTCTACCTCCGGTTGGAACCCGAGGCGGCGTGGCGGCGCAAGGAACACGACCTGGTGCCCTACGAGTGCGGGATGGACCCCGACTGCGGGCGGGACAGCTTCCTGCGGCACCAGGGCGCGATCCTGTCGCTGCTGGACGAGTGGTCGGCCCGCTCCGGGTGGGTGGAGGTGGATGCCACCCTGCCGTTGGACACCGTGGTGGAGCGGGTGGTCACGGCGGTGCGGTCGGCTCGCGTTGGGAGTTCGACGAGGGCGGTGGACGCGGTCGGATGAGGCCGGTCCCAGCTCGGGTGGGGCGCCGTCGCCCGGTAGGAGGCGCGCCCCACCAGCCGGGTTCCCGGGCCGCCCCGAATTCCCGGGGAGCCGTTCCCCGGCCGGGTCGCGGCTGGCGCGGCTCGGGTTCCTCGCCGGTGGCGGCCCCGTTTCGTCAGCCGCGCCGACCGGCTTCCCGCCTGAGCGACCTGCTGCCCCGTCCGCGAGTTCGGGACGGGTGGGCGCGACCGCCCGCGCTTCCCCTCCTCGTGGCTCGGCGGAGGGTGGCCTCCTGCCGCCGACTCCGTCCGGCTGGCGGCGCCCCGGCCTGCCAGCCCCGGTCCTGGCTCGGTGGCGCGCCGCGGCCGCACCCGTCGACCTGCCTGGTGGAGCGCGGCTCGGCGTCGCAGTCCGGTCCGGCTTTCCCGCCGGTGCGCGCGCCGGCAGCGGCATCCGCCCACCCGGGAAGAGCTCGGGGCCGGTCCCTGGCGACCGTGCTGCCGGCACCGCGCTCGCTCCCGGCGCCGGCGCCCAGGGGTCAGCCCGTGGCGTCGGCGACGATGCGGGTGTGCGGCACGCCGGGCCACGTGCCACGCGCACCGAGCAGGAACCGCAGGTCCGGGGATGTCGGATCGCCACGGAGCACGAAGCACTCCGCCCCGTCGCGGGCGTGCTCGAGCAGCGCCGCCACCTTGCCCCCCATCGACCCGCTGGTGTCGTGCGCCGCCGCTGGCCAGATCCGCCGGAACGCCTCCGCCGCCGTCCCGGGCGTGATCTCCGGGATCACCTCGTCGCTGCCGGGACCGCCGGCCAGGACTCCCGGGACGTCGGTGAGCACGGCGACCCGCGTCCGACCTGGCTCGCCGCGCACGGCCACGGCCGGGACGTGGTCGCTGCCGAACACCCGCAGCGAGCCGTCGGCGCAGAGCACGCTGTCGCCGGCGAGCACCGGGAGGATGCCGTGGTCGAGCAGGAGCCGCACGGTGCCGGAACGGACCTCCGGCCCCTGTGGGCCGAGCGTGCAGATGGCGGCGACCTGGACGGGGAAGCACCGCGAGCCGAGCTCCCGCAGCGCCCGCACCCACGACCACTTGACGTCGAAGGTCGCACGGGTGAGGGGCAGCGGGGCGAGGGGGTCGCCAACGTCGAGGTGTCGCACGGCACCGTGCCCGATGGATCCGCCACCCACGACGAGGACCACGCGCCCGGGTGCGGCTGCGTGCAGGTCGGCGATCTGCGCCGCGTACCCCGCCAGGGCGTCGTGGTCCAGGTGGTCGCGCCGGGCCTTCTCCGAGACCAGGCTCCCGCCCACCTTCACCACCAACAGGTCGACCTCGTCGTCCACCACTGCCTCCTCAGTCCGCCGTCTCGCCGTTGGCCGCCGGGGACGGTGACCTGCCCGTCAGCCTGAGGCCGGGCGGTTCCGCCGCGACGCGGACGGAGCTCAGGTCGTCGACCCAGGCGGCCAGGTCGGGCCGCGAGCTGGCGAGTTCCGGGCCAACCCCCACGCACCTCATCCCGGCCGCCGTGGCGGCATCCCACCCGACGGGGGCGTCCTCGAGGACGACGCACCGGGTGGGTTCCACACCCAGTTCCTCGGCGGCCAGCAGGTAGCCCTCCGGGTCGGGTTTGCCCTTCGCGACCTGCTCGGCGGTCACCACCACGGGCGGGCGGGACAGGCCCGCGGCGGCGAGCCGCGCGGACGCGATCGCCGCCGCCCCGGAGGTGACCACCGCCCACCGCAGCGGTGGCAGCAGCCCGGTGAGCGCTGCGGCACCGGGGATGGCGGTGACCTGGTCCATGACCTCGAAGTCCAGTTCGGCGATGCGGTCGACCTCCGGCTCCACGTCCAGGTGGGGGGCGGCCAAACGGACCAGGTCCTCGTCGCGGCGGCCGTGGGCCAGCGCCGCGATGGCGTCCGGGTCCAGCCCGCGCTCGACGGCCCAGCGCCGCATCGCGAAGTCGATCGCGCGCGCCGAATTCACCAGGACGCCGTCCAGATCGAACAGAATGGCGTCCACACCGGTCATTTCCCAGATTCGATGCGCCATGTTTCCTCCTCCGGGGGTGGTCAACCGGCGACCGCACCACCATAGGACGACCCGCACCGGGAAAGCGCACACGAAGAGGAAGGTTAGATCATTTGTTAACGTCGTTTGACAACGGAGCACCGAGTACCCATAGGTTGTGCTTCCACCTCAGGAATCAGGTATTTCGGGAGCATCGGAAATGGTTGACCTCGGCGCGAGCCCGGTTTTCGTCATCCCGCACCACGCCCGGTCCGACGAGTCCTGGGGGTACCTGGAACGCACCGTCGGCAGCCTGTTCACGCAGAGCGACCGCGCCTGGCGCGCGGTCATCGTGGACGACGCGTCCCCCGGCCCGGACGTGGGGCGGCGGCTGGAGGCGGTTCGCGCCAGGGATCCGGAGCGCCTCGTCGTGCTCCGCACGACGTCCTCCGGCGGCCCTGGGGCGGCCCGCAACCGGGGCGTGTCCTGGGCGGCGGCCCGGGGAGCTCCGTTCGTGTTGTTCCTCGACGCCGACGACCTCGCCCACCCGCACCGCCTCCGCAGGACCCGCCGCGTCTTCGCGGAGCGGCCCACCATCGACTTCGTGTACTCGGGTTTCACCGTGATCGACGAGCACGGCCAGCCGGTTCCCGAGGATCGCGTGACCCCGTCGATCCGGGAGATCCTGGACTCGCACCGCAAGGGGCCACCGGAGGGACCGGACGCCTGGATCACCATCGGCACCGAACTCGGCTACACGAGCCTGACCTCCACGGTCGCGACGCGGATCGACCTGGCCACCCGGTGCCCGTTCCCCGCCACCGGTGTCGCCGAGGACGACCACACGTGGCTGCGCATGTCCGCGGCCGGGACGGGTTTCGCGTTCCTCCGGGACACCGAGGCCGGGTACCGGGTGCCGTCGACGACCGAGGGCTCGGCGACTCGGGCGGCGGTGGGTTCGGCGTTCTACTGGGCTTCGGCGCAGGTGACGGCGGACGGGTTCGCCAGGGCGCTGGTGACGGCCCTGGCCAGGGGCAGGGTGGACGAGGCCGAGGCGGGGGCGCTGCTGTCGCGGTTCCACGACCGGCTGGCCGAGACGATGGCCGGGGAGGGCCGCGCCGACCTCGCGGCGGTCAGCCGGGCGCTCGCCCACTGCGGAGGAGCTGTCCTGCCCGGTTGAGACCGGGGCGAACCCGACCGGCGGCCCCACCCCGCGTGGCCGGTCGGGCCCCGTTCAGTACCGCCGGCCCCGTCCCGCGGCTCCTCGGGGCAGCAGGCCGTGTTCGTAGGCGGCGGCGACGAGCGCGGTGCGGTTGGGGGCGTCGAAGCGGGCCATCAGCCGCCCGAGGTGGTAGCTGACCGCCTGGCGGCTGTAGTGCAGGGCCTTGGCGGTCTCCACCGTGGAGAAGCCCCGCGCCACCATGGCGAGGATGCGCAGCTCCAGGCCGTCGACCTCCCGAAGCTCGGGGCGTCGCGGGGCGGGAGCCGGCGGGTGCGCCCGACCACCGAGGATGGCCCACACGACGTCGTGGATGGCGACCACCACCCTGCTGCAGATCTCGGTGACGAACCGCCGGGGAACGCCCCCGCCCCGGTTGATCAGCCGCCCCGCTCCTCCGGCGGCGACGCGGCGGCTGACGTCGGCGAGCTCTCCCCGTGGCACCCCGGCCTCGACCAGCCCGTCCGAGACGGTCTCGATGCGGTGGAGCACCCCGGGAGGGACCGGCCGCCCCGGAGGACGAACTCGCGCAGTGGGGGCAGGACCTCCGAGACCAGTGCCCCGACCTCGGCGCCCCACCTCTCCCGATCAGTCGAACGGACGTACCTCACGAGCAGGTCCTGGATCTCGACAGTGAATTCGGATTTCGGATTTGAACGTTCAATAAGAGCAACCCTGCTGCCAGGAAGAACCACGACCACCACTTTCCCCCTCGCCCCGGTCAACAACAATGCGGTCCTCGATCGAATCCCGCCTCCCAGCATGTCGCCGGGTCCGCGTGGCCAGTCACGTCAACACCCTGACCGCAGAACACGGATTCGGTTCCAGAGGGCGGTCCACCGAGGGTGAACCACGCATTCCGAGGTCTTGAATGTGCTGGAAGTCCGCTGGTCGCCACCTCCGCTCCGTGCCGCCACACGGCCGCCCGAGCGTAAGTGGGAGCGCTCCCACACGTCAAGATTGTCTATGCGCTAAATTTCTCGTTTCATCTGGACAAATGATGGGTGACGACTTTCGCACTCCAGCGTCCGGATCGGTGGTTTCCCACCGGCGGCGGCGCTGGACCGCGCTCCTGCGTCGGCGGTCGAACGAACGGATCACCCGGCGGTCGACCTGATGGCGCCGGAGGTTGACCAGGACGGCCCATCCGAACGCTCCGGTGCCCCACCACCTGCCGCCACTCCTCCGCCGCGTCAGGTAGGCCGTTCAGCGGAGCTCGCGCCACGAGGGCTGCGTCACATGGGGGGCGCGCTCCAGGAGACGGCTCGCACTCCCACCGCCGTCCACCACCGTGGCGGTCCCGCCTCCACACCGGACCGCGCCGACGGGCACCCTCCGGATGCGGAGAGGAGAACGGAGGAACGTGGTCGGCGGTGACGATCGAGGGCACAGACCCGGCTCACCCGTCGCACGCGACCCGCCGGCGCGAGCACCCGGCGTCGAACGGCCGCAGCGGCGACGACGTGGAGCCGTGGCGCACGGGCAGGGCACCGCGCGGCGGTGATCCGCTCAAGCCGTCCGGCCGGAGCTGGCCATCGTGCACCGCCCGACCCGAACCCGCCGGCCGAGGGCGGAGCGCACCGCTGGTCGATGCCCCGGCCTCCTCGCCCGAACCGGGGACCTCGCCCGCCGCCCGCCTCGCACCCGCCGGCGACCAGGTCGGTGCGGGCCGCGAGCTGGCTCAGCCCACGCGCATCCGCCGCCGCACCGCGTCCCCGAGGACCGTGCCCGGCCGGCCGAGGTCGAGGGGAAGGTCGAAGTGGTTGCGGCCGGGCACCACGACGTCGGTGACCTCGGTGCCCACGGCCCGGGCCCGGTCGACGAACTCCCGGTGCTGCCGGGCGAACTCCTCCGTCTCGTTCCGACCGCGCGCGACCAGGAGGGGCGGGAGCGGCGAGCGGAGGGCCAGCAGCGGGCTGGACGCGGCCGCGGCGGCCGTGTCCAGCCCCAGCGCGTCGTTGACGTAGGTGTGGCGCAACGGCTCCAGTTCGTACACCCCGCTGAGGAGCGCGGCGCTGCCGATGGCCCGCGCCGGGTCGAGTCCGTCGCGCCGCCACCCCTCGACGTCGAGCAGGGCGCTGGCCACCAGGTGCGCCCCGGCCGACGTCCCGCTCAGGTGGACCTCCGAGGGACGTCCCGGGAGTTCGGACCGGTGCCGGCAGAGGTGCCGGATGCCGAGGCTGACCGAGGCGACGATCTCGGCGAGGCCGTGGGCCGGGGCGAGGCCGTACCCGAGTGCCGCGAAGGCCGCGCCGGCCGGGACGAGGTCGAGGGCGGGGAAGGCCGAGTCGTGCCGGCTGAGTTCCTGCCAGTAGCCGCCGTGGACGAACACGTGCAGCGGCGCGCCCGGCCGGGGGGCGGGGAAGTAGTCGTAGGCCTGGTCGGGGCCGGGTCCGTAGCTCAGGCCGCGGTGGACCTCCAGGTCCCGCCTGGCCTGCTCGCTGCGGCGAGCGTAGTCGGCGAGGTAGGGGGCGATGTCGTGCACCCGGGAACTCGGCGAGTACTGCCGAGCCAGCTCGTCGCGGTCGTAGTCCCGCCAGTCCACCGCCATCGCGGCCCCCTTTCGGTCACCCCCGGGACGGGCAGCGCACCGGGTCGTCCTGGTGGTCGGCACCGCCCCGCGCGTCGGCCCCCATCATGCTCCGGGCCGAGGCGGGGCACCGGCCCCTCCGGGTGGCCCTCCGGGGCGGCGGGAACGGTCGTCTCGGCCGTGGCGGCACGACCACGTCGCCGGTCGCGGTGTGCTCCGGCCTCCGCCCCGCCGACACCGGGAACGGGCCCGCTCGGGACGGTCTCGGCCACCAACCACGAGCCGCTTCCCCCGGGTGCCTGCCGGCGATCCGAGCCAGGAGGGCACGTTCGGGCGGAACCCGGGTGCGGTGGGTGGCGGCGGGCGCGGTCGGAGGCCGTCCCGGGGGACGGACCGGGCCCGGCTCGGCCCCCTCTCGGCCGCTGGCGTGCTGCCGGCCGGGGAGGAACCGTGCCGCCGCGCCGCTGGGCGGGCAGAGGACCGCCGGCGCGGCCCGCTGACCACCACGGCCGGCAGCACGCACCCACGCCCGGGATGGCGGAACCCCCGGCCGCTCGGGGTCACCAGCCGAGGCGTGCGCGTGCCCTCACCACGACCCCGTCCCCGGCGGCGGACACCGCGCGTGGGGGGCGGATGGTGGGAGGCACCCGGGTGCGGCCGGGGCGCGGGGCGGGCTGGGTCCGGTAGCGCTGGGGCTCGCCGTGGCCAGCTGGTGCCCCCGCTCGGTTCCCCGGTCAGCGCGGGTTCGGCGCTGGCGTGCACCGTCCTGTCGGCCCGCACCGGCCGGGGAGCACCGGGTCGACTGGACCGCCGTGCTCGGCGACCGGTGACCGGCGACCGGTGACCTCACGTTGTCCCGGTCGCTGCCCCTCGCCGGCGCCCAGCGATGATCCTGTCGCCGGTGCGGTCGGAGCGTCGTTGCGACCCCGGCTTCCCGGGCGCGGGTCGGGCAGCTCACCCGCCCGAGCCCCGACCGCCGCCGGCCAGGCCGCCCGTCCGGGCACACCCCCGCCCCTCACGGCCACCTCCGTGGCCCGAGGCGGACCACCCACAAGGGCGGCGGCGCGCCGGCCCGTACACGCCGTTCCCGCGTGCGCGGGATTCTGTGCGGACGGGTCCGTCGGCCCGGTGTCGGCGGTCCCCGGCCCCGCAGGGGCCGCGCAACGTCGGGACGAGGACACGCGTCCCCCGGATGACGAGGAGCACCAGCACCCGCCCGCCGAACCGGCATCGGCGACTGTGTCAAGATCATCGGCTGGGTCCCGCACCCGCCCCGATCCACGACCCCGCCGGTAGCGCGGACCGCCGCCCGACCGAGATTGGACAACGGACACGCATGGCAGAAACCCCTGACGGCGTCCCCGGCATCAGCGCGACCCTGTACCGGGGTCTGGTCGAGTTCGCCTCCGGAACGCCGGACTGGGTGCACCTCGCCGCCGAGATCATCACCGACGGGCTGCCGATCATGCTGGTCGTGCTGCTCCTGCTGAACTGGTGGCGGGCCAGGGGCATCGGGGGCCGGGCTCTCCCGCTGGCCCTGCTCGCCCTCGCCGCCACGGCCCTGTCCTACCTGGTGAGCGAGACGATCAAGACCGTGGTCGGCCAGGAAAGGCCCTGCCAGTCGATCGACGTCGTCATGATCGTGGCCTGCGATCCGGTCGGAGACTACTCCTTCCCGAGCAACCACACCACCTTCGCCACGGCGGCGGCCGTCGGGCTGGCGATGGCCTGGCGGCGGGTGGCGACCTGGGTGTTGGTCTCCGCCGTGGTGACCGCGTTCTCCCGGGTGTTCGTCGGCGCCCACTACCCGCACGACGTGGTCGCCGGACTGGTGCTGGGCACGCTGGTGGCCTACCTGGTGCTGCGGTTCGGCGCCGCCCCGATGGGGAAGCTGACCGACTGGGCGGCGGGCGTGCCCGCGCTGCGGTGGGCGGTGGCCACCGGGCCCGTTCCGGCGGCCACCGCGCCGGTCGAGGAGGCACCGGCCGTCGCCGGCGACGCCCCGACGCCCCGCGAGCGCTCCGAGACACCCCCACCCCGCGCGCCCCAGCCGCCGGCGCCGGTG
>NZ_AGVX02000538.1 GCF_000239155.1 Actinoalloteichus spitiensis RMV-1378 | reverse complement strand
ACTGGAGCCGGCGGTGCAGGGCGCCGGCCGTCCGCCCGCCCCCGACCCGGCCAGCGCCAGGTCGGGAGCGGGGTGATCCGCCCACCGGACCGGAAAAGCCGTGTCCGAAGCCGGGCAGCCGTGGGTAGCGTCGCCTGATGCCGGACGCGATCTTCACCCACCCCAGGCTCGTCGCCCTCTACGACACCTTCGACGGGGACCGGGACGACTTGACCCACTACCTCGCCATCGTCGACGAACTGGGCGCCCGCCGGGTGCTCGACATCGGCTGCGGCACCGGGTCCCTGGCCGTCCTGCTCGCCGAGCGTGGGCACGAGGTCGTGGGCGTCGACCCGGCGGCGGAGTCGCTGCGGGCCGCGCGGGCGAAGGACCCGGCGGGGCGGATCACCTGGGTCCACGGCGACGCCACGGCGGCCCCGGCCGTCGAGGCCGATCTCGCCGTGATGACGGGGAACGTCGCACAGGTCTTCCTCGGCGACGACGACTGGCTCGGCGCCCTGCGCGCGGCGCGCGCCGCGCTCCGGCCCGGTGGTCACCTGGTGTTCGAGACCCGACGGCCCGAGCGCCGGGCCTGGGAGGGGTGGGCCGTCGCCACCCCCGTCGTCCGCGAGGTGCCAGGGGAGGGCCCGGTGGAGGCGCGGCTCGAGGTGACCGACGTGGCGCTGCCGTACGTGTCCTTCCGGCACGTCTACCGGTTCCTGTCCGACGACACCGTCCTCTCCTCCGACTCGACGCTGCGGTTCCGCGGCCGGGACGAGGTCGAGGAGAGCCTGGTGGCCACCGGGTTCGAGGTGCGCGACGTCCGGGACGCCCCCGACCGCCCTGGCCGGGAGCACGTGTTCCTCGCCCGGCGCACCGCCTGAGCACCGGGCGCGGGACGGCGGGGCGCCGCCGGTCGCCGCCTCCCGCCTGCCGAGGACGGCGCCGCTGCCTCGACCCGTGCGGTCCACCTGCGCCGGTTCAGGGAACCGTCGGCTCGGACGGGCCGGCGGAGGCCGTGAGGGCGGCGGCGAGCCAGGCGTAGGGCACCTGGTCGACCATCATGTCCACGAGCTCGTCGCTCCTGGGGTGCCCGTTGATGGTCGCCACCAGGTCCTGGTACCGGTCGTGGGGGCCGGTGAACGGCGACTCCCAGCCGGGATCGGCCTCCGTGCTCCTGGTGGCGTGCAGCTCCAGGGCGGTCCGCAGCTGGTTCGCCGATTCCCGGCGGAACCCGGGGGAGTCCGGCTTGCCGCACACCCCGGAGAGCCAGGTGGCGTACCGGTCGGCGATCTCCCGGGCCCGGGCCGAGTCCGCCGGTACTCCGGTCCGCCGGGCCTCCATCGCCTCCTCCATGATCGGGGTGCCCTCGTCCATGGAGTCGAGCATCGACGAGGAGGACATGATCCGTCCCGCCTCGGTGGAGTACTCCTCGTGGAGGTGGCGGCGGACGGCGACGCGGAAGTCCTCGTCCCGCACCAGGTCGGCCAGTTCGATCCACGCTTCCAGCTGCTCGGGGGTGGGGTCGTCCGGCAGCACCGCCCGGATCTGGCTGAGGCGGTCGATCATCGCGGGGTTGACGTCGAGGCCCTCGGACACCTCGGCCCAGAACTCGTCGAGCAGCCGTTCCCGGTCCTCGTCGGACATCGAGACGAGCCGGTGCATCAGCACCACCTGGTCGGCCGGGGCGTCCTGCCGCAGGATGCTGCGCAGCACGGCCCGCCTGGCCTGGAAGCGGCGGGCCTGCTCCTCGACGACGGCCAGGTGCGCGGCGGCGAGGTCGTGGAGCGACGACTCTCCGGCGAGCACCCGGCGGATGTCGTCCAGGCCCGCGTCGAGTTCGCGGAGGGTGCGCACGAACTCCAGGCGCGCGATGGCCTGCACGTCGTAGTGCCGGTAGCCGGCGGCGGTCTGCTCGGTGGGGGTGACGACTCCCGCGTCGGAGTAGTAGCGGATGGCGCTGACGCTCAACCCGGTACGGCGCGCCACGTCGCCGATGGAGTACAGCTCGTTCTCGTTCACGGCGCCCACTATCGGGTCTCAAGCGGCGTGAGGCTCAAGCCCGGACGGCAGCCGGTGTGCGGGATCTCCGGGGAGTCCGGGTAGCTGGGACGACCGCGAGGACAGCGGAGCGCGAGCCGGGTGGGGCGGGGCGGGTTCGGGGGCCGGGTGGCGGTTCGCC
>NZ_AGVX02000539.1 GCF_000239155.1 Actinoalloteichus spitiensis RMV-1378 | reverse complement strand
CGCGCGACGGCGCGGGCGAGCTCGTCGGGGTCGGCGTCCGGGTGGGACCGCCCGGGCAACGCCCCCGACGACCAGAGGGTCGCGAAGCCGTGCACGAGCGACCAGGCGGCGGTCGCCCCCACCCGGGGTTCCCCGGTCAGACCGCCCGGCGCCGTGGTGGCCACCGTGTCGTGCAGGACGTCCCCGGCCCGGTCCCGGGCGGCGGTGAGCGCGGGATCGGACTCGGGCAGCAGGTCCGGCCGGAACATCGTCGCGAAGTGCGCGGGGTGGTCGAGGGCGAACCGCACGTAGGCCACTCCGACCTCGACGAAGCTCCCGGTGGTCTCGGCGGCGGCGCGCAGGCGGTCGGCCAGCAGGTCGAAGCCCTCGGCGGCGACGGCCGCCAGCAGTCCGGGTTTGTCGCCGAAGTGGTGCGCGGGGGCCGCGTGGGAGACGCCGGTGCGGCGGGCGAGCTCCCGCAGGCTCGCCGAGGCCGGTCCCACCTCGGCGATCAGGGGAACGGCGTGGTCGAGCAGCGCCCGGCGCAGGTCGCCGTGGTGGTAGGAGGACGAACTCACGGCCCCACGCTACGTCACCGTCCCACCCCGGATCTAGCCATTGACAAGTTCACTCGTCCAGGGGATCTTGTCGGTGGAAAGATCGAGTGAAGGGGGATGTGGTGGCTCCGACGGTGTGCCTGTTCGTGACCTGGCTGGTGGCTCGGCTGGTCGGTCTGCTCGGTGTGGAGGCGGTCGACGACTGGCAGTCGTCCCTGCGGGTCGGGGTGGCGGCGATGTTCGTCCTCACCGGACTCGCGCACTTCGGACCGCTGCGGCGGGACATGATCGCGATGGTGCCTCCCCGGCTGCCGCGCGCCCCGCTGCTGGTGACGGTCACCGGGGTGTTGGAGCTCGCCGGGGCGGTCGGTCTGCTGGTGCCGGCGACCTCCACGGCCGCCGGCATCTGCCTCGCGCTGCTGCTCGTCGTGATGTTCCCGGCGAACGTGCACGCGGCCAGGAGCGGCGGCGAGTTCGGTGGACGACCGGCCACCCCGCTCGCCGTGCGGACCGTCCTCCAATTGGTGTTCCTCGCCGCCGTGGTGGCCAGCATCCGCTAGCCCCCGCCGCCCCCGACCCGGATGGCGTTGGCGCGGGGACCGCCCGGTGCGAGGGCGACGCACGGTCCCGGTCGTCGTCCTCGCACCTCCGAGGTCGAGCGGACCTGGCGGCGCACCGCGTGCGGCCCCGTCGCGGCCCTCGGCGCGGTGAACCTCGGTGCGGACCGCGACAACCACCCTCGAGAGCTCCAGCCTGCGCCGGGCGCCGCGTGGCTCCTGGTGACCGGGAGGTCCGCCGATGCGCTCCGCGAGTCCGGTGGCGCCCCCCACGTGCCCGGGGGAGCGCGTGCGTCAGCGGCGCAGCTCGGCACCTCGCCCCTCGGCGACCACGGTTCGGAACGAGGCCGCGATGAACAGGGTGAGCGCGACGAGCAGGCCACTCGCCCACATCGGCCCGAGGTTCCCGGCGGGGCCGCCGAGGGTGGTCGCGGCGATGAGCGGACCGACCGCGGCGCCCGCGTTGAGGGCGGCGGTCGCGTACGAGCCGGCCATGGTCGGGGCTCCCGAGGCCTCGTAGAGGACCCGCGTGATCAGCGTGCTGCCCAGCGTGAACGACAACGCGCCCTGGGCGAACACCAGGACGCACAGCGCCACCGGCTCAGCGGCCAGCACCGCCAGGGCCGGCCACCCGACGAGCAGCAACGGGCCGCCGACCGCGAGGACCAGGCCGGGATGCTGGTCGGACACCCGACCGGCGACGGTGACACCGACGAAGGAACCGGCGCCGAAGAGCACCAGCACGACGGAGACCCACAACTCGCCCAACCCGGCGGTGCCGGTCACGACGGGCGCCAGGAAGGTGAAGCTCCCGAACGTCGCCGCGTTCACCAGCGCGCCGAGCAGCATCACCAGGAGCAACCGGGGCCTGAGGAGCTGGGCGAGCTCCGCTCGCAGGGCGGGCCCGGGCGTCGCCTCGTCGGCGACACCTCCGGCGGGGATGCCTTTCAGGATACCGAGTGCGGCGGGCAGGCAGAGAACGGCGACGGCCCAGAACGTGGCCCGCCAGTCGAGCACCGTGCCGAGCACGGACCCACCAGGAACACCGGCGATCGTGGCCACCGTCGTGCCGGACAGCAGCACCGCCAGCGCGCGGCCCTGCGTGCCGGGTGGAACCAGCGCGGCAGCCGCCGTCAGGGCCACGGCGAGGA
>NZ_AGVX02000540.1 GCF_000239155.1 Actinoalloteichus spitiensis RMV-1378 | reverse complement strand
CCTGGCGGGCCGGCCGCCTCGGTGTTCGTGGTCCGGCGCGGTCGGGGGCGGGTCACTCCCGTTCGTCGCGGCCCAGCAGGCGCTGGGTGAGCCAGGCCAGCCCCCGGTCCAGGCGTCGGAAGTAGGTGGCCCGGCTCAGGTGCAGCTGGCGGGCCACCCCGTGGTGTTCCTGGTGGCCCCGCAGGTAGTAGGCCCGCAGGATCCGGCCGCACTGGGACAGCACTGGGTCCTCGCTGTCGGCGAGGTCCCCGACCAAGGAGACGAGTTGGGACCGGAGCCCCTGGGGACTCGGGTTGTCGGCCACCGCGAGCAGGGGGTTCCGCGCTAGTCCGGCGTCGTTCCGAAGCTGTTCCAGTGCCCGGCGCACCGCCCGTGTCCACCAGAGCCGGTCGGGCTCGACATGCCCGGGTGAGGTCAGGGCGACCACCTTGTCCAGCCAGGCCGGTACTCCTTCCCAGGTGAAGCGTTCGTGGTAGAGCTGTGAGGCGCGGCCGCAGTCGTAGGGGTCGTGCCGGGTGTCTCCCCAGTAGTCGAACCCGAACGCCTGGACCAACCCCTGGTACTGCGGTGACGGGGTCGAGATCACCAGCCGTCCACCGCTGATGCCCTCCGCGACGATGTGGCGGAGCAGGACGGCGTGCGCTCCGGGGTGCTCGCAGACCGCCATGCCGGTGAAGACGCCACCGCCGGTCACCCGCCCGGTGTGCTGTTGGGTCAGGGGTTCGATGACGCCCAGCGCCGCGTCGGTGATCCGGGGGGTGTAGGTCATGCCCAGGGGGCGGTCGTCGGGTCCGCACACGAGGTGGAAACCGTCCGCGGTGCTGGTCAACCACCCGTCGAGCAGCCGCTCGCACCGGGCGGTCGCCACCCCGCGCCGGGCGGCCCACTGGCGCACCAGCTCACCGATCCGGTCGTGGTCCCGGGGTGCGGCGCGCCGCACCCCGAAGCCCTCGGCTCCCGGCGGGAACAGGGTGGTGCGCAGCAGCGGGTCGTCGGTGAGGAACAGGGCCCGTTCGGTCAGCCGCCGTCGCGCCGGCCCCCGGGCCGCCCCCAGCAGTCGGCGGTTCCGCGCCGCTGCCCTGGTCAGCGCCACCTGGTGGGCGATCGGACGGCGCCACCGGTGGCTGAGGTCCAGCAGGGTCCGGAACGGTTCCGCCACCGACAGCCCGGAGGGGGTGGCGGTGACCAGGCTCAGGTCGGCCAGGGCGGTGAACCGGTCCTGGCCTCGCGGGGTGTCGACGAGTTCGGTGAGGAGTTCCTCGTCCCCGTCGCCGACGACGGCCAGCGAGTCGAGGGCTTCCCTGGTCCACGACGCGGTCCGCTCCCGCGCCAACCGGCGCAGCAGCTCCCGCAACGCCCGGTCCGCCACCGCTCCCGGTACCTCGGCGGGAACGCCGGACAGCAGCGCCGACGCCAGGTTCTCGGCCACCAGCGGAATTCCCCCGGCGAGGCCGACCACCAGGTCCACCCCGGTTTCCAGGCCCATCCCCTGAACGTGGGAGCGGATCTCCTCGTCGGTCCACCCGGGAACCGGAACGGAGGTCACGGGACCGGCGGGCGAGGTCGCCGGAGGAACCGGGCGTCGACTGCTGATCACCACGCGGGGTGCGCGGGCACCGGCACGGTCCAGCTCCTCCCGCACCGTTCGGGCGAGGCCGGGTGCCTCACCGCTGTCGACGTACACGACGGGCCGGGCCGGTCCGAACGCGTGCCGGACACCGGCCCGTGCCCCGGTCCACCGTGTCCCGACCACCGGCTCGCCCCGGGCGAGCAGAGTGAGCAGCGTGCTCTTGCCCACGCCCAGGGGGCCGACGAGGGCGACGACGTGCCCGGGGCCGGCGTGTGTGAGCACCCCGGACACCGCCTCCAGCACGGCCGACTGCCCCGTGGTCGGCCGGATCTCCTCCCGTTCCTCCTGGTCCACCTCGCCGGCCTCCCTCCCGAGCGCGGCTGCGCCTGTCAGCTCTGATGTAGCCG
>NZ_AGVX02000541.1 GCF_000239155.1 Actinoalloteichus spitiensis RMV-1378 | reverse complement strand
GGGTGCGGGGCCGCCGGGCCCCCGCCCGCCGGCCGCCGGCGGTGGAACGACAGGAGCACCCCCGCCCCGAGCGCGATACCGACGAGGTTGGCCAACGCGTCGGCCCAGTCCGCGTTGCGGCCCAGGGGCAGCAGTCCCTGGAGGACCTCCGCCAGGAACGCGTAGCCGAGGAGGCCGAGCAGGAGCAGCCGGCGGGGGCCGCCTCCCCGCCGGCTGCCGTCCACCGCCAGCAGCCCCGTCACGGTGAGCAGCACGAAGACCCCGACGTGGACCACCTTGTCGGTCCCCGGCGGCGCCGAGGGCACGCCGGAGGCCGGCATGAAGAACACCACGAGGCTGACCAGGACGGCCAGGGGAAAGGGGATCGCGGACAGGCGCACGACGGGGAACCTCCAGGAGGGACGGGACGTCTCCCCATCGTCTCGTGCCCGCCACCCCGACCGTCGACGGCCGGAACCGGACAGCGTGCGCGGCGGGGCCGGTCCGGCACGGGTGCCGGACCCGGGCGGGTTTCCGGCGGGTCCCACCCGCTGTTGGCATCCCTGCCGGCCGCGTACTCCCCGGACGAGGGCGCCCCTTGCGCTACCGGGCACGCACCCTTGCGGGGAGTAGGCGCGGCGGCGGGAACAACCGGGCGAATCGCCCCGATTGGGCGACACACCGCGCGAATCTGCTTCCGCCGTGCGGAATCGTGCCCACCAGCGGGATAGGCTGCGCAGACGTGAGCAGACGCGCGAAGATCGTATGCACGATGGGACCGGCGACGGCGAGTCCCGACAGGATCAGGCAGCTGGTGGGCGCCGGCATGGACGTGGCGCGGATGAACTTCAGCCACGGAGACCACGCCGACCACAAGCGCATCTACGAGCTGGTCCGCCAGGAGGCGGAGGCGAGCGGTCGGGCGGTCGGCATCCTCGCCGACCTCCAGGGGCCGAAGATCAGGCTGGGGCGGTTCGCCAGCGGCCCGGTGCAGTGGGACACGGGGGAGACGGTCCGGGTGACCGTCGAGGACGTACCCGGTACCCACGACCGGGTCTCGACCACCTACCGGGGGCTGGCCGAGGACGCCAAGGTCGGTGACCGCGTCCTCGTCGACGACGGCAAGGTCGGACTGGTGGTCACGGCCATCGAGGGGCCGGACGTGGTGTGTGAGGTGACCGAGGGCGGTCCGGTCAGCGACAACAAGGGGCTGTCCCTGCCGGGGATGAACGTGAGCGTTCCGGCGCTGTCCGAGAAGGACATCAACGACCTGGAGTTCGCCCTCAGCCTCGGCGTGGACTTCATCGCGATGTCCTTCGTCCGGTCTCCCGCCGACATCGACCAGGCGCACCAGGTGATGGACCGCGTCGGTTCCGGTCGCCTGCCGGTGGTCGCCAAGCTGGAGAAGCCGGAGGCCGTCGACAACCTGGAGGCGATCGTCCTCGCCTTCGACGGCGTGATGGTGGCCCGGGGTGACCTCGGCGTCGAGCTGCCGCTGGAGCAGGTCCCCCTGGTGCAGAAGCGGGCCATCCAGATCGCCAGGGAGAACGCCAAGCCGGTCATCGTGGCCACGCAGATGCTGGACTCGATGATCAGCAACTCCCGGCCCACCCGGGCCGAGACCTCCGACGTCGCCAACGCCGTGCTCGACGGCACCGATGCGGTGATGCTCTCGGGCGAGACCAGCGTGGGGCGCTACCCGGTCCAGACGGTCGAGACGATGGCCAGGATCGTCCGCGCGGTGGAACACGAGTCGACCGCCGTGCCGCCGCTGTCGCACGTGCCCAGGACCAAGCGGGGCGTCATCTCCTACGCGGCTCGGGACATCGGTGAGCGGCTCAACGCCAAGGCGCTCGTCGCCTTCACCCAATCCGGTGACACGGTGCGCCGGCTGGCCCGGTTGCACACCCACCTCCCGCTGCTCGCCTTCACCCCGGAGGAGGCCGTGCGTCGGCAGCTGAGCATGACCTGGGGCACCGAGACCTTCCTGGTGCCGAAGGTGGACTCGACCGACCGGATGGTGAAGCAGGTCGACCAGGCGATGCTGTCGCTCGGTCGGTATCAGCGGGGCGACCTGGTCGTGATCGTCGCCGGCTCCCCTCCCGGCACGGTCGGTTCGACGAACCTGATTCGAGTCCACCGACTGGGCGAGGAAGACCATGCGTGAGTAGGCTCACTGGTAGCTGAGTGTGCTCAGAATCCTTGTCGCTGCCCGCGTCATCGTAGGGTTGGTGGATGACCGAGATGGCGCGCGCAGCGGCGGAGGACCCCGCCGGTACCACCGCGGGGGCGGTGCCCCTCGATCCGGACGGGGTGCCCTACGGGCAGCCCGTCCTCGACCGGGTGGTGGCGTTGCTGGACCTGGAGCGCATCGAGGAGAACCTGTTCCGGGGCGTGAGCCCGGCCGAGTCACCCGTCCGGGTCTTCGGGGGCCAGGTCGCCGGGCAGGCCCTCGTCGCGGCCAGCAGGACCGTGCCCGCCGATCGCGGGGTGCACTCGCTGCACGCCTACTTCATCCGGGGCGGCGATCCCCGCGTTCCGATCGTCTACGAGGTGGACCGCATCCGGGACGGCCGCTCGTTCACCACCCGCCGGGTGGTCGCCATCCAGCACGGCAAGGCGATCTTCTCGCTGTCGGCCTCCTTCCAGGTCCGGGAGGACGGGATCGAGCACGCCGACGAGATGCCGGCTGGCGTCCCGGAGCCGGAGTCGCTGCCGACCCTCGCCGAGCGGGTGGCGCCCTACCGGGGCCGCATCGGCATCCACGGCCAGGCTCCCCGGCCCTTCGACATCCGCTACGTCACCGACCCGCCCTGGGTGTCGCGGGAGACCGGACCGCGCACCGCCGACAACCGGGTGTGGATGCGGGCGCACGGTCAGCTGCCCGACGACCAGGTGCTGCACGTCTGCCTGCTGGCCTACGTGTCCGACCTCACCCTGTTGGACTCGGTACTGGCCCGCCACGGCGTGTACTGGAGCCTGGACGAGGTCGCGGGGGCCAGCCTGGATCACGCCATGTGGTTCCACCGCCCCTTCCGGGCGGACGACTGGCTGCTGTACGACTGCGCCTCCCCGAGCGCCTCCGGCGCTCGGGGCCTGGCCACCGGGCGGTTCTTCGACCGGTCGGGCAACCTCGTATGCACGGTCGTGCAGGAGGGGCTGCTGCGGGTCGCCGAGTAACTCGGACGTGGAGGTGGGCGGGTTCCGCGCGGTGATCCGGCACGCGGAGTGACGAAAGTCCCGCGAACGAGCCGGTTCGGGGTGTTCCGCACCGGCTCGACGTCGCGATGATCGTCCTACCGGGTGTCTGGAGTGTCCAGGGAACCGTTACCGTTTCAGATGTGTCCGCACACAGCTGGAAGCAGACCCCGCTCAACCTCGCCCGCGGTGCCGCCATCGGAACGGTGGAGGTGGTCCCAGGGGTCAGCGGCGGGACGGTGGCGCTGGTCGTCGGTGTCTACGAACGCCTCATCGACGCCGCCGGCCACCTCATGAGCGCGGTCAAGCTCGCGGCCAGCGATCTTCCCCGGGGGCGGGGCGGGCAACGGGCCAAGGAGGAGGCGGCGCGCATCGACGTGCCGCTGGTCGTCGGCATCCTCGCCGGCATGGTCCTCGCGCTGCTCACCGCGGCTCGGGTCGTGCCCGGGCTGATCGAGGACTACCCGGTGGGGGCCAGGGCGCTGTTCATCGGGATGGTCGGGGCCTCGGTGGCGATCCCGATCCTCGCGATGGGCGGTATCCGCCGCCCGCTGGACTGGGCGCTGCTGCCGCTGGGGATCGCCGTCGGGTGGATCGTCACGGGGCTGCCCGCCGGCACCCAGACGTCCCCCCCGCTGTGGCTGGTCGGACTGGCCGCGGCGATCGCGATCTGCGGCCTGGTGATGCCCGGCCTCTCCGGTGCCTTCCTGCTGATGATCTTCGGGCTCTACGAGCCGACGCTCGAGGCGTTGAACGCCCGGGACCTGCCCTACGTCGGGACCTTCATGCTGGGCGCGATCCTGGGCCTCGGGGTCTTCGTGAAGACGCTCCAGTACCTGTTGAAGCACCGCCACCAGGCCACCCTCGCCGTGATGACCGGCGTGATGATCGGGGCGCTGCGGGCGCTGTGGCCGTGGCAGGACGAGGACCGCGCCATGCTGGCACCCGACGCCGACTGGTTGGGGGTGGTACCGGTCACCCTCCTCGGTGCCGGGATGGTCGTCGCGCTGATCCTGGTCGACCGGCACTTCACGAAGAAGCGTCAGGAGCGGGAGGGCTCGACGCCCGACGGCGGCCCCGACGGCGGGAACCCCGAGGACGCCGAGACCGTGGTGATGAACCGGGTCACCGACGACACCATCCGGATCCGCTGATCGCCGCGCCCTCGCCCCCTCAGGCCAGGGCACCCTCCGCCTCGGCGGCGGCCCTCAGCTCGGCCCAGAGGGTGTCGATGTCGGCCTCCTCGGTCAGCTCCCCACCGATCGCCACCCGGATCAGGTAGCGCCCCTCCAGCGCGGCGTGCGTGACGAACACCCGCCCCCCGTCGTTGACGCGCCGCAGCACCGACCGGGGCAGCCGGTCGTCGTCCTCGGCCCCGCGACCGGAGACGACGCGGAGGCAGACCAGCCCGAGCACCGGTGGCGCCGCCAGCGTGAAGGCCGGGTGCGCGCGCACCCGGTCTGCGAGGTCCCCGGCGAGCCGGACGTGGCGGCGCAGGTGCGCCCGCAGCCCGTCCAGCCCGTACCAGCGCAGGACCGCCCAGAGTTTGAGCGCGCGGAAGCGCCGTCCGAGCGGGACCTGCCAGTCCCGGTAGTCGCGGACCAGGCCCGAGTCCGAGGCCGCGTCGCGGAGGAACTCCGGCGAGATGGTGAGCGCCCCCGTCACGGCCTCGGGCCACCGGGTCCAGAGCAAGGTGCAGTCCAGGGCGGTCAGGAGCCACTTGTGGGCGTTGGTGGCGAACGAGTCCACCCCCTCGACACCGGCCAGCAGGGGGCGGAACTCGGGGCAGAGCCCGGCGACGCCGGCCCAGGCGGCATCGACGTGCAGCCACACCCCGTGCTCCGCGCACACCTCGGCGATCTCGACGAGCGGGTCCACCGCGCCGACACCCGTGGTGCCGACCGTGGCGCACACGAACACGGGGACGCGCCCGTCCGCGACGTCGTCCCGGATCGCCTCGGCCAGCGCCGACGGGCACATGCCCCGGGTGACCGGGTCGACTGCGACGACGCGTTCCGCCGACGAGCCCAACCCGGCCACGCGGCACGCCTTCGACGCGCACGAGTGGGTCTGGTCGGTGCGGTAGACCGTCTCCCTGCCGGTGACCCCGTCGTGGTGCCACCGGCCTCCCGAGGCGCGGTGCAGCGCCGCGACGAGCGACACCAGCAGGGCCGAGGACGCCGAGTCCTGGATGACGCCCCCGCCACCGCCGGCCGTGGTGAACGTCGGGGGCAACCCCAGCTCCGGTCCGAGCAGGTCCAACAGGTGCTGTTCCAGCTCGGTGGCGGCGGGCGACGTGCTCCAGAGCATCCCCTGGACGCCCAGCCCGGCCGAGAGCAGGTCACCGAGGACCGAGGGCAGCGAGGCGTTGCTGGGGAAGTAGCCGAAGAAGCCCGGGTGCTGCCAGTGGGTGAGCGCCGGGACGACCAGGCGGTCGACGTCGTCGAGGAAACCGTCGAGGCCACCTCCGGGCGCAGGTGGCTCGGCGGCCAGCGCCGAGGCCAACCACCCCGGCTGGGCCTGGCCGCGCACCGGGTACCGGTGGAGGTTTTCCCGGTAGTCGGCGATCCAGTCGACCACCTGGTGGCCGAGCTGCCGGAACTCCTCGGGCGTCATCCCACCCGTCGATGAGGGCATGGCTGACCGTACTCGACCGGTGGGCGCGCGGGGTCACGGGTGACCGGTCGAGCCTCCTGGCCGGCACGCCGCGCTCCGCCCGGCCTGTCCTGGTCGGGGTGTCAGGGGGTGCGCACCCACTCCACCCGCAGTTCGTCCTGGGTGGCGAACTTGAGGAGGTGATCGCCGACGACGCGTTCGACGGTCGCGAGCCCCTCGGAGCCGGGGGCGGTGGCCACCATGCGCAGCCCGCCCTCCTCCGCCGTGAGGACCGCGACGCCGCCCTCGCCGAAGCGAACCGTTCCCACCGGTTCGTGCCACTCGGCGTCGACCCGGTGGCCGAAGTGGTTGGTGAGCTGTTTGGCGTACCGGGCGGCGCGGTGGGTGGGCACGAACGCCCTCGACTCGTGCCCTCCGTGGTCCGAGATCAGTTCCGTCATGAGGTGAGGCTAACCTTTCCTGCTGGCCGTGTGGTGCGTTCGGAGGTGTGAGCTTCGTCCGACCGCGAGCTCTCACCAGTCGGGACGGCCGCAACCCGCCGTTGGCCCGGTCGCACGGCTGCGTCCCGGCGGGGGAGGGTGCAGGCTGGTGGGCATGGCAGACGACACTCGCGGGACCGCGGCCATCGGAGTGACCGGCCTGGCGACGATGGGCAGCAACCTCGCGCGCAACCTGGCGCGCAACGGCTACCCGGTCGCGGTGCACAACCGGACCTCGGCCCGGACGGAGGCGCTGGTCTCCGAACACGGCGACGAGGGGGTGTTCGTGCCCGCCGCCACGCTGGCCGAGCTGGTGGAGAGCCTCCAACGGCCCCGCCAGGTGATCATCATGGTGAAGGCGGGCGGGCCCACCGACGCGGTGATCGACGAACTCGCCGGACTCCTCGAACCGGGTGACATCATCCTCGACGGGGGGAACGCGCACTTCGCGGACACCCGGCGCCGGGAGGCGGCCCTGCGGGACCGGGGACTCCACTTCGTCGGTACCGGGATCTCCGGCGGCGAGGAGGGCGCCCTGCTCGGCCCCAGCATCATGCCCGGCGGCTCCGCCGAGGCCTACCGGCAGGTCGGCCCGGTCCTGGAGGCCATCGCCGCCACCGTCGACGGTGACCCGTGCTGCGTGCACGTGGGGCCCGACGGTGCCGGGCACTTCGTCAAGATGGTGCACAACGGCATCGAGTACGCCGACATGCAGTTGATCGCCGAGTCCTACGACCTGCTCCGCGCCGTCGCCGGTCTCGCTCCTCCCGACATCGCCGAGGTGTTCCGGACCTGGAACCAGGGCGACCTGGAGTCCTACCTGATCGAGATCACCGCCGAGGTGCTCGCGCACACCGACCCGGTGACCGGCGCCCCCTTCGTCGACGTCGTCGCCGACCGGGCCGAGCAGAAGGGCACCGGCAGGTGGACGGTGCGGGAGGCACTCGAACTCGGAGACCCCGTCCCGGGCATCGCCGAGGCCGTCTTCGCCCGGGCGTTGTCCGGCGCGGTGCGCCAGCGCGAGGTGTGCGCGTCCCTCCCCGGGCCGGCGGAGCCGCCGGGCGAGGTGCCACCCGGGTTCGTCGACGACCTGCGGGAGGCGCTCTACGGGGCCAAGCTCGCCGCCTACGCCCAGGGCTTCAGCATGATCTCGGCCGCGAGCGAGCAGTACGGGTGGAACGTCGACCTCGCCGGAACCGCCCGCATCTGGCGGGGCGGCTGCATCATCCGGGCCCGGTTCCTCGACCGGATCGCCGAGGCGTACCGGACTCGGCCCGACCTGCTGAACCTGCTGGCCGACGACTACTTCGCCGAACAGGTCAGCCGGTCCCAGCAGGCGTGGCGACGGGTGGTGGGGGCGGCCACCGCCGCCGGCGTCCCGGTTCCCGGGCTGTCCTCCGGGCTCGCCTACTACGACACCCTGCGCGCGAGCCGGCTGCCGGCCGCCCTCGTCCAGGGCCTGCGGGACTACTTCGGGGCGCACACCTACCAGCGGGTAGACCGCGAGGGCTACTTCCACACCCGGTGGTCGGGCGACCGTTCCGAGACCGCGTCCTGACGCCGGTCCGGGGCACCGGGACCGGGACCGGTGCCCCACCCGCCCGCTCCGCCAGTTCTCCACCGGGGGGCCACCCCCGTTGGATAGGGTTGTTGGGGTGTCCTACGAACTGGAGTTAGCGGGAACGAACGCGACCTGGGTCTTCGAGGCGGACGGCATCCGCATCCGGTTCGCCGGCGGGCGGCGTTCCAATCCGCTGCACAGGGCGCTGGGGGAGTTGGTCGTCCCGAACGAGGCGTTGTCGGGCGTCATCGTCGAGCCGGGCAAGCGGCGCACCGACCTCGTGCTGCGGCTGCGTTCCGGGGCTGACGCGTTCGGCCCCGTCCTCGCCGGTCGGTTGCCCGAAGCCGCCGACCCCTACCGGCTCTCCCTTCCCGGCAAGCAACCGGACCTGGCGCAGTACCACGCGTCGCAGCTGCGCGACCGCATCTCGCTCAACCCCCGTGCCCTCGAACCCACCGACAAGTTCCTGGTGGTCCTGCCGCCCGCGCCGCGCTCCATCAAGGGGCTGGACGGGGAGGTGAGCTTCGACGGTGAGACCTTGCTGTTCACCTGGGGGTGGATGGCGGAGACCGTGAAGGAGCAGCTCGGCCCGCAGCGGGTCCCCCTGGAGAACATCAGCGGCGTCGAGTGGTCCCCACCGACAGCCCTGGGCGGCTTCTTCCGGATCACCCTGACCGACGGCACCGGCCTCGCGGCGCGCAAGGCGGACAACCCGGCCATGCGGGGGACGCCGGACAAGGACCCCTACGCCCTCGCCTACGGCCTCGGTGACGGCAGCGTGGCGGACCTCCTCTTCGCCGCCGACCTGCACACCCGGATCGTCGCGACCCGGGAGCGAGCGGAGATCCCGTCGGCGGAGCCGTCCGCCCCCGTCCCGGAACCCACGATCTCCGATCGCGCGGAGGACGTGGTGGAGGCGATCAGGAAGCTCGGCGGCCTGCACGAGGCCGGACTGCTGACCGACGAGGAGTTCAGCCAGAAGAAGGCCGAGCTGCTCGACCGTCTCTGACGGCCGGTGCGGCCCGGGCCGGGGCGCCGCCCACGGCGGC
>NZ_AGVX02000542.1 GCF_000239155.1 Actinoalloteichus spitiensis RMV-1378 | reverse complement strand
CGTGGCCGCCCCCCCGCCGCCCGCCGACGCCCCGACCCCGCCCGCCTGGGCGCACCCGATCCCCCTCCCCGCCACCGCACCCCGAGGAGCCGAGGCATGAGCATCGCCGCCGCCGACGAACCCGACGACCACGGCGAACGCCGCGACGGAACCCGCGAGGGCGCGCACGAGCCCGCCCCCTCGGACGAGGCGCGCCGCCAGGCCGCCCCCGGGCACGACGGCGACCCGGTCCCGGAGGACCTGCACGAGTGGACCGGGCGGGGCGTGACCGTCGCCGAGGCCCGGCAGTGGATCGACCACGGCTTCCTGCTGGACTCGGCCGAGCGGTGGCGGACCAGCGGCGTCTACACCGCCGAGCAGGCCCTCGCCTGGCGCACGGCGGGGCTCACCCCCTACACGGTGCGCCCGCTGCTGCGCGCCGGCATGACACCCCGCGACGCCGTGCGCTGGCACGAACTCGGCTACGGCCACGCCGAGGCCGCCGAACGGCACCTGGCCGGGGAGAACCCGCGGCCCCGGCGGTGGTGGTGGCGGTTGATGGCCCCCGGGCCGGCGGGTTCGTCCGAACTCGACGACGGCCAGCACGCCACCCTGCGGATGCTGCTGGGCGCGGGAGTGCCCGCCTTCACCGCCCGCGCCTACCTGGACACCGGGTGGTCCGGTGAGGAGGCGGTGCCGTGGGCCGGCAGCGGAACCAGTCCGACCCACGCCGCCCTTTATCGGGTCATGGGGTTCACCCCCGCTGAGGCCGCCGACCTCGGCGAGCGGGGCGAGGACCCGGCCGCCCTCCTCGCCCGGTGGTGGGATGCCGGGGTGCCGCGCGCGGAGGTGCCCTCCTGGGTCGTCGCCGGGTTCACCGTCGAGGAGGCCCGGCGGGCGAGGGCGGCGGGCACCACCGCCGAGCAGGCCGCGGTGCTGCGCGCCCTCGGGGGCGGCCCGCCGCCGGGGCCGGCCCCGGACGCGCCCTGACCCTCGACGTCGGCATGGGTTCCGCCAACCGCGCATCGGAGGGCGGCGGTGCCGCCAGGAGGAGGGGCACGAGCTTCCGGGCGGCCGCGCCGGGCCGGGCGATCGCCCCGGTCGGGGACACCGGGTGCTGGCGCGGGGGAGCCGGACGCCGTGCGTCCACACCCACTGGGCGGGCACCCCGCCCGGCGAGGGCGAAGGCCGCCGACCGGAGGATTGCCGCGATCACGATCACGGAGGGACTCGGTCCTCCGTCGAGGAGCGGCACACCCGGTCCGCCGTGGAGCCGGGCCGGGGCGGTACGGGGTTCCTCCGTGCCCCCGTTCGCGGGAAGCGCGCGCCGCCGTTCGGCCGGCTCCCCGTCCACTTCGGAGCCGCCCCGTTCCTCCCGGTGGAGTTCGTCCCTACGCTGGCGGTGACATCACCAGGAGGGGGTCGCATGACGCTGGACCGTCGGGGTCAACTCGTCCTCGTCACCGGGGCGAGCGCGGGCATCGGCGCGGAGTTCGCCCGCCAGCTCGCCCAGCGCGGAGCCGACCTCGTCCTCGTCGCCCGCCGGGTCGACCGGCTCACGGCGTTGGCCGTGGAACTGCGGGCGGCGCATGGCGTCACCGTCACCGTGCTGCCGGCCGATCTTACCGAGACCGGCGTGGCCGAGCGGCTGGCCGGCGAACTGCGGGAACGCGGCCTCCGGTTGACGGGCCTGGTCAACAACGCCGGCTTCGGCACCTTCGGCCCGTTCCACAAGGAGGACCCCGAGCGGATCGGCGCGGAGATCACCGTCAACGTGCGGGCCCTCGTCGACCTCACCCGGACCTTCCTCGACGACCTGCTCGCCGCCCCTCAGGGGCTGCTGATCAACGTGTCGAGCGTGGGCGGCTACGCGCCGGTGCCGAAGATGGCCGTCTACGGCGCCACGAAGGCCTTCGTCCTCAGCTTCACCGAGGCGCTCTGGGAGGAGTACCGGGGCAGTCGCCTGCGGATCCTGGCCCTGTCCCCGAACGCGACCAGCAGCGAGTTCTTCGACGTGGCCGGGGCCGAGGCGGCGGCGAGCAGCACGCGGATGCACAGCGCGGAGCTGGTCGTCCGCACCGCGCTGCGCACGGTGGCGCGGCGCGACCCGCCGCCGAGCGTGGCCGTCGGCTGGACCACGCGGCTGTTGTTGGCGCTCGGCAGGCTGTCCAGCAGACGGCGCGCGGTGCGGATCGCGGGCGGCATGACCACGGCCTCGGAGGCCAGGGCCCGCCGAAGCCGGGCCTGAGCGACAGCGGACCTCCCCCCGCCACCCACCTCCCGGGCACGGCCGCGTCCTGCTCGGACGGTTCGCGCTCCGGCGCCGGACGGCCCTCGCCCCCCGCGCGTGCGCCCCGCGGGTGCGACGCCTCCGCCCCCGGGCCGGGGGAGTGGCGAGCCAGGCCACCACCGGGCCCGCCTGTGGGGTCCTCTGGCAGCATGCGGGAATGGATGACGACTACCGGCTGGACGTCCCCGCCAGCTTCGACGACTCCGACGACGAGGACGGCCAGGTCCACCCCATCGCCCGTCGACTGTTCTCCGGGGCGACCGCCGCCGAGGTGTTCGAGAAGGCGCGGAGGTGGGTGAGCGAGCACGACGTGTTCCTCATCGACGTCTCCTGGAACTGGTTGCACGACGAGCCGGAGCCGTTCTGGTTGTCCGTCTACTTCCGCTTCGAGTTCGACGAGGACGAGGACGAGGACGAGGGCACCCCGGCCGGGGCGTGACCACCAGGGCTTCCCGGGACGCCGGCGCCTCGGGAAGCCCCAGCCGCCCGGCCGCCCGGCCGGGGAGGGGTCACGCGGCGACCAGGTCCGGCCACAGCGCGCCGGACCGCGCTCCGACCACGGCCGCGACGCGGTCCACCGCGTCTCCGGAGGCGAGCGGGTCCAGCCGTCGTCCGTCCCGCAGCCGCAGCGCCACCCGGTCCTCCGCCGCCTCCCGGGGCCCGATCACCGCCTGGTAGGGCACCAGCCTGGCCCGGCGGACCCGGGCGCCGAGGCTTCCCCGGTCCGGCCCCACCAGCTCGGCCCGCAGGCCCCGCCCCGCGCACCGCTCCACCAGGCCCGCCGCGACCCCGACCTCCTGGTCGGACACCGGCAGCACTGCGACCTGCACCGGGGCCAGCCACGCCGGGAACGCCCCGCCGTGCTGCTCCAGCAGGCACGCCACCGCCCGTTCCACGCTGCCGATGATGCTGCGGTGCACCATGACCGGGCGGTGCCGCAGCCCGTCGGCGCCCACGTAGCGCAGGTCGAACCTCGCCGGCTGGTGAAAGTCGACCTGCACGGTGGAGAGGGTGGCCTCCCGTTCGACTCCGTCGGCGACCTGCACGTCGACCTTCGGTCCGTAGAACGCCGCCTCACCCGCCTCCGCCTCGTAGGGGATCCCCAACTCCTCCAACACCCCGGCCAGCAGGGTCGAGGCACGCCGCCAGTCCTCCGGGTCGCCCACCACGGCCGCGCCCTCCGGCGGCAGGGACAGCCGGTAGCGGGCGGCCCGCAACCCCAGGTCCCGGTAGGCGCGGCCGATCAACTCCAACGCCCCGCGCGCCTCGGCGGCCACCTGGTCCGGGGTGCAGAAGACGTGGGCGTCGTTGAGCTGGATACCCCGAACCCGGGTGAGACCGCCCAACACCCCGGAGAGCTCCGAGCGGAACATCCCGCCCAACTCGGCGATCCGCAGCGGCAGCTCCCGGTGGCTGCGGGACCTCGACCGGTAGAGGACGGCGTGGTGCGGGCACAGGCTGGGGCGCAGCACCACCTGCTCCCCGCCGAGGTCCATCGGCGGGAACATGCTGTCGGCGTAGTGCTCCCAGTGCCCGGAGATCTCGTAGAGCTCCCGCTTGCCCAGCACCGGCGAGTACACGTGCTGGTAGCCGGCCTCGCGTTCGACCGCGCGGACGTACTCCTCCAGGGTGTGCCGGATCGCCGCGCCGGCCGGACGCCAGTACGGCAGGCCGGCGCCGATGAGGGGGTCGGTGTCGAACAGCTCCAGCTCGCGGCCGAGCCGGCGGTGGTCGTGCATCAGGTCTCCTCGCGGACGGGAGGCGAGTGACCGCAGAACGAAGCCCCGGGGCACTCGCCCCGGGGCTTCGAACAAGGAATCAGCTCAGCACGCCGGGACGGTCTCCGGCGTCGTCGTCATCGCGGCGTGCTGCATGGCGACCACGGTAGCAGAACCCTCGACCCCGTCGGGTGTCCCAGGTCAGGGCAGGTCAGCCACCCTGCGCGCGGCGGCCGGGCAGGCATCCCGCCCCAGGTGGCCGTCGAGCACCAGCACCCGGAACCGGCGGCGCAGGCTGTCGCCGGCGGGCAGGCGCAGCGGATGTTCGGGGGCGAGGGAGGAACCGACGCCGGGGTAGTCGGCGATCCGCACGAACCACGGGTCCTCGGCCGTGCGCTCGTCGGCGGGGACGAACAGGAGGGTGTAGTCCCCGCTGGTCCCGTCCTCGCCGACCAGGTCGTCCGCGCTGGGGTGGTGCCCGAGGAAGGCCAGCCACCCGGAGCGGGTGGTGTGCACGGCCTCCTCGCCCTCGGCGGTGGCGGTGAACACCCGGGGGGCGGTCGAGGAGAGCGGGGCGCGCCAGAAGAACCCGCCGTACCCGCCGCCGACCTTGCCGTTGGTGGCGGGGCTGCCCAGGTCGAGGTCCCGGCTGGTCAGGTTGCGCAGGGTGAACGCGTAGTCCAGCACCCAGCCGCCCGTCGTCGCCGGCCCCGGCAGGGCCCGGGTGGACCGGGTCTCACCGATCACCGTCTCCCCCGTCACCGAGATCCACGACTGTTCCGAGGTGAGCGCGTCGGCCTCGCGGTGGGTCCACCGGTCGTGCCGCACCGAGCCGTGGTCCGGTCGCCAGGTCGGGCCCTGTCCGCGCACGAAGGTGCGGCCACCCCAGAAGTTGCAGTCCTCGACGTCCTGGAGGGCGACGAACACGCCCAGGTGCCAGGGGTGGTCCGCCGGGCGTGCCTCGGTGACCTCGACGCCGGCGAGGGTCCGCACCGGGTGCAGGTGCGGCCGGGGGGCCAGGGTCGGTTCCCACCAGCCCACGTCGGTCACGTGGTCGGCCACGGGTGTTCCCGCCACCCGGAGGGTCGCCTCGGGCGTGGGCTCCGGCTCGGCTGCGGTCATCTCGGCACTCCAGGGTCAGGACGTGGATCCGGGTCGGTGGCGCCGGTTCGGGGGCCGGCGCCACCGACCCGTGGTCTGTGGCGGTGTCGCGGAGGGCGGGTCAGCCGCTGACCTCCTGCTCGGCGATGCGCATGAAGTCGGCGGCCGCCTCCTCGATGGTCTTGTTGCCGAAGGACACCGCGTCGTTGTGCCGCTGCCACTCCCGCTTGAGGGTTCCGTTGCCCTCCGGCGGCGCCGGGGGAGTGCCCTCCAGGTGTTCCTCCAGGCTGGTCTCGTAGTCGTAGACCTGCCGGTCGAGTCCTTCGAGGTCGTCGGCGAGCGCCTCCCGGACCTCCTGGTTCGGCGGCAGCCCCCGGGTGGTGCCCAGGATCCGGCCGGCGTCGACGTCGTTGATGACGAAGTCGATGAGCATCGCCGCCTCCCTCGGGTGGTCGGAGGCCTGCGCGGCGGAGATCAGCATCGACGGTTTGGCGTACTGGCCGAACCGGTCGGTGTCACTGGGCAGGGGGGCCATCGCCAGCGGGCGGCCCATCGCGGTGTGGTAGCCGGCGAGGACGCTGTCCCAGGCCAGGTCGGTGGCCGAGAGACCCTTCGCGAAGGGCGTGTTCTCCACCGCGCCGTCGATCATGCCGTTCAGGGAGGCCGGGGTGGTGGCCCGGCCCTCGCGGAAGTCGTCGAGCAGGGTGAGGTACTCGCGGACGTCGGACTCGTCGAAGGCCAGTGATCCGTCCTCGGTGTAGAGGTCCCGGTCCCGCTGCCGCAACCAGGCCTGGAAGGTCTCCCAGGACCAGCCGAAGTCGGTCGACCCGTACACCTCGCCGTCGGTGGAGTCGGTGATGGCGCGCGCGGAGTCGAAGAAGTCGTCCCAGGTCCAGCCGTACTCGGGGGTGGGGACGCCGGCTTCCTCCCACAGCTGTGGGTCGTAGATCAGCGCGTGGGTGTTCTGCCCCATCGGCAGCCCGTACACACCGTCGTCGATGCGCCCGGCGTCCCGCATCGCGTCGGCGACGCCGTCCAGGTCGACGGCGTCGCCGTGGTCGGCCAGGTTGAGCACGACGCCTCGGTCGGCGAACTCGCGGAGGTTGGAGTAGTCGAGTTGGAAGACGTCGGGCGGGTTGCCGCCGGCGACCTCGGTGGAGAGCTTCTCGAAGTAGTTGCCGCCGGAGGTGAACGAGGTGTTCACCGTGATGCCCGGGTTGCGCTCCTCGAAGAGGTCGACCACCTCCTGCGTGGCCCGAGCCCGCGAGTCGTCGCCCCACCAGGTGAACAGCAGGGTCACCGACCCGTCGTCGTCGGCCGAGCCGCCGCAGCCGGCCGCCGTGAGCGCGACGGCGGAGCCGAGGGCGACCCAGGCCGCGAGGCGGGGGCGGTGAGCGGGCATGGCGTCCTCCACGTCGAGGAAAGGAAAGCGCTTACCGAACCGTAGGGTGCCGTTCCGCCCGTGTCAACGGTCACGGTGTGTCCCACATCGCCCGGCCGGCTCCGCCCCGGCCGCCGAACGGGCCTCGCCCGGACACGCCGAGGAGGTGGACGGCCAGGGGCGGCGGCACCGCCGGGGCGTTGTCCCGCGCGGTCGGCCGCTACCAGCCATCGGCGCCCCGAGCCGGCAGGGACGTGGCACACTCCTCGGCAACCGTTTTCCCGCCGCTGGTCGGCGCGGCAGCCCCGGGGCGCCGCCACGAACACCGGAGACGGGACGGACGACATCCGGGACCAGAAGGGGCGGTGACCAGCGGTGGTGACCACGGCGGAGGGAGACGCCTGGACCGCCGACCTCGGCGACGGGCGCTACCGGAACCCGGTGCTGTGCTCCGACTTCTCCGACCCCGACGCCATCCGCGTCGGCGACGACTACTACCTGGTCTCCTCCACCTTCAACCAGGTGCCCGGCCTGCCCGTGCTGCACTCCCGCGACCTGGTCAACTGGACGATCCTCGGCCACGTCCTGACCGAACTCCCGCCCGCCGAGCGGTACCGGGAACCCCGGCCCGGGCAGGGCGTGTGGGCACCGTCGCTGCGACACCACGCGGGCCGGTTCTGGGTCTGCTGGGGTGATCCGGACGTGGGCATCTTCCTGGCCAGCGCCAGCGACCCCGCCGGGCCGTGGACCCGACCCCACCTGCTCGTCGCCGGCACCGGCCTCATCGACCCCTGCCCGTTCTGGGACGAGGACGGCACCGCCTACGTGGTGCACGGCTGGGCTCCCAGCCGGTCCGGCATCCGCAACCGGCTCACCCTGCGCGCGATGGCCCCCGACGGCTCCCGGCTCCTCGACGACCCGGACGCCGCCACCGGCGTCACCCCGGAAACCACCGCCCGCACCCCGCCCGGTGGGCTGCTGCTCATCGACGGCGACCAGGTGCCCGGCTGCCACACCCTGGAAGGACCCAAGCTCTACCGGCGCGGCGACCACTACTACGTGTTCGCCCCGGCGGGCGGGGTCGCCGAGGGCTGGCAGTCGGTGTTCCGCTCCCGCCGCCTCACCGGCCCCTACGAACACCGCGTCGTGCTGTCCCAGGGCGGCAGCGAGGTCAACGGCCCCCACCAGGGAGCATGGGTGGACACGCCGGGCGGGCAGCACTGGTTCCTCCACTTCCAGGACAGGGGCGCCTACGGGCGGATCACGCACCTCCAGCCGCTGCGCTGGACCGACGACGACTGGCCCGTCATCGGCGCGGCCGCCCCCGGGGCCGAACGCGGCGAACCCGTGCCCGTCCACCCCCGACCCCACCTGCCGAGCCAACCACGGCGAGCGCCCCAGACCACCGACGAGTTCACCGGCCCCGCACTGGGTCCGCAGTGGGCGTGGCCGGCCAACCCCCGCCGCGACTGGTGCTCCCTGACCGCCCGCCCCGGCTGGCTGCGCCTGCCCAGCCAGCCCACCCACGAGCCGGAGCACCTCGGCACCGCCGCCGCCGTGCTCTCCCAACGCTTCCCCGCCTTGGCCTTCACCGCGCGCACCGAGGTGGAGTTCCGGCCCCGGGCCGTCGGCGAGCGCACCGGGCTGGCCGTGCTCGGTGAGCGGTACGCCTGGATCGGTCTCCACCACACCGAGGACGGCACCGACCTGGTGCTCCGCCTGCACCTGGGCGGCGACGACCACGAACGCGACCTGCTGCGGACCCCGCTCCCGGCGGGCGTCCGCCGCGTCGGACTGGCGGTGCGCGTGCGGCCGGAGGCCCGCTGCCAGTTCCACGTGCACCTCGGCGGCGAGGGCTGGCGGGAAGTGGGGGAGGAGTTCACCGCCCGCCCCGGCCGGTGGGTCGGCGCCCGCCTCGGCGTGTTCGCCCTCGCTCCCGCGCACGCGACCGCGACCGGGCACGCGGACCTGCCCTTCTTCCGGGTCGGACCGGGCTGAGCGCCTCCCGGCGAGGCGCCCTGCCCGCCTGCCC
>NZ_AGVX02000543.1 GCF_000239155.1 Actinoalloteichus spitiensis RMV-1378 | reverse complement strand
GGCCCGGTGGGGCCGGCGGCCGCCCGCCGACCCCACCGGGGTCCTCAGCCCGCGGTCGCCGGTGACGCGACGCCCCTCGGGAGGAAGCGTTCCCCGTTGACCTGCTCCGACACGCCGGTGCGGTCGAGGTACGGGGTGATCCCGCCCAGCCAGAACGGCCAGCCGGCGCCGAGGATCATGCACAGGTCGATGTCGGCGGGCTCGGCGACCACCTTCTCCTCGAGCATGACGCGCGCCTCCTCGGCCAGCGCGGCCAGCGCACGCTCCCGCAGCTCCTCCTCCGTGAGCGGCGCGTCACCCTGGTGCCACAGTTCCGCGACCTCCGGGTCGAGGCGCTGCGTGTTCTGCTCGTCCCAGGTCCAGACCGCGGTCTTGCCGGCCGCGACGAACCGGCGCAGGTTCTCGCTGACCCGGAACCGCTCCGGGAAGGCGTCGTGCAGGGTCTGCGCGACGTGCGAGGCGACGGCGGGCCCGACCAGCTGGAGCAGGATCAGCGGGCTCATGGGCAGCCCGAGCGGCTGGAGCGCTCGGTCGGCGACCTCGAAGGGGGTGCCCTCGTCGATGGCGGCGATCACCTCGCCGAGGAACCGGGTGAGCAGCCGGTTCACGACGAAGGCCGGCGCGTCGGCGACGAGCACGCAGGACTTCTTCAGCTCCTTGCCGGTGTGCAGGGCGGTGGCGACGGTGGCGTCGTCGGTGTGCCGTCCCCGCACGACCTCCAGCAGCGGCAGGACCGCGACCGGGTTGAAGAAGTGGAACCCCACGACCCGCTCCGGGTGCCGCAGTTCGGCGGCCATGTCCGTGATGGACAACGACGAGGTGTTGGTCGCGAGCACCGCCTCCGGGGAGACGTGCTCCTCCAGCTCGGCGAACACGCGCCGCTTGACCGACAGGTCCTCGAACACGGCCTCGATGACGAAGTCGGCGTCGGCGAAGGCCGCCTTGTCCAGCGAGCCCGTCACCAGGGCGCGGAGCCGGTTCGCCTCGTCGGGCGAGACGCGCCCCTTCGCCAACAGCTTGTCCACCTCGGCGTGCACGT
>NZ_AGVX02000544.1 GCF_000239155.1 Actinoalloteichus spitiensis RMV-1378 | reverse complement strand
CGGTCGCGGAACGACCGGGCGCGGCGTGCGGAGCCGTTCGTGGCCGGGCGGGATCAGCGCGGAGCCGACGCCAGCAGCGCGTCGATGTCCTCGGGCTCCACGCTGCTCAGCACCAGCGCCACCAGGTCGATACCGGTGCGCAACGGGCTGACGTACCACTCGCCGTCCACCTCGACCGTCACGATTCCCACGTCCAGAACGTTCGCGGCGAGACGTTCGATGAACTGCACCGCCTCCGGCGGGATCGAGGGGTCCTGGGACAGGTGCAGCCCGGCCTGCTCCGACGGGCACACCCGCTCCTCGCCCCGCGGCCCGGTGGCCTGGAGGCAGTCACCATCCCGCTGGATCGACACCTGCTCGCCGTCCGCCTCCACGGACACGTGTTCGAGGGAGACCCGCGTCCCGCCCGTCACGTTCGTGGTCGACGTGCTCAGTTCCACGACGCGCGCGCCCGTCGGTTCGGTCTGCCCGATCGCCTCCAGCAACAGCGGGCCGAGGTCGTGGACGACGGCCATCTCATCGGGCGGCAGCAGCTCCACCAACCGGCGGATGTCCACGTCCAGCGCCGCGGTGAGCAGGTTCTCCACCGCTGCCTCGGGGGAGTCGGCCCCGACCGCCGGGACGGAGTCCCTCGGCCACCCGATGCCCGACTCCCGCAGCGCGAAGTCCGCGACGCTGTAGAAGACGCTCGGGTACCACTCGCCGTCGATCTGGATCGTCGCCACCCGCAGCGGTTGGCCGGTTCCCGGCAGGCGGGCGAGATCGATGGTCTCGGTCTCGGGTCCGGTCTCCGGGAGTTCGGGCATGGCGTCCAGGACCTTGTCCGAGAAGGGAAGGTCCTGGGGCGACGCGTTCTCCGTCGTGAGGGTTCCGGAGGACACGGTGTTGATGACGAGGCGCTCGTTCACCCGTTCCTCGGCCGCCTCGTCGAAGGCCAGTCCTTCGAGCGTGCCGTTGAAGCCGAGCGTGGTGGGATCGGTCGACTCGTCGAAGATCCCGATCCGGGTCAGCTCCCCGACCATGATCTCCACGTAGTCGGCGCCCAGCCTGGCCTCCGCCGGTGCCAGCGACTCGAGGAGGCCGACGGCGTCCTCCTGCTCGACGGCGGTGAGCAGCCTGCTCGCCGCGCTGACCGGGTCGGCCTCACCGGAGTTCGCGGCGGAGCTGCCGCCGAAGGCGAAGTAGCTGCCCACGGCCGCCGCGCCCACCGCGACCACACCGACCAGCGAACCGACGAGCAGCCCGGTGCGCCGGTTCTTCTGCGGCGGGGGTTGGCCGGGGCCGCCGGGGAAGGCACCGGGCGGTAACTGCCCCGGGTGGGGCTGGCCCTGGTGCGGGTACTGGTAACCCAGCGGCGGCTGCGGGTAGCCGCCCTGCGGCGGGGCTCCCGGGGGTGGCCCAGCCGGCCCAGGGGCGTACGGGGGTTGCTGCTCCGGGCCGGGCTGCTGAGGCTGCCACGGGTTTCCGGGCCCCGATGGGTACGTCACGTTACTTCTCCTGTTGCCGAGGGAACGTCATCCGGGGGACGACGAGCGCGCCGAGGCTGCCGACGAGGACCACGACCGCCCCCAGTGCGGTCGTGACGGGGCCGAGGGCCGTGACCGTGATCAGGCCGGCGCTGGTGAACCCTTGGACGCTCGCGAAGGTCCCGGCGGTTCCCGCGAGGAGCGAGAAAACCACGCCGAGCGCCGCGCCCGTCCGCCGCGACCCCGCCAGGTGCAGCAGGAGGCTCACCGCGGCCAGCGGGACCAGCAGCGGCCATCCGGGGAGCAGGTACTCCACCGGAGTCCCCTCCACCAGGCCGAACCGGCGCAGCACGCCCACGGTCTGGTGGCTGTCCCGGTACGTCGTGCCGGACCGCAACCACGGCAGGAACGTCCCCACCACGGCGACCACCAGCCCGACACCACTCACCACCGAGGCGGTCCCGCCGGCCTTCGCGCGCACGCACGCAGTCTCGCAGCTCACCCGGACGGGCGAAACGACTCCGACGGTTGGAGCTCGACGGGGCCCGGTACGAGCAGGGGATATCCGTGTGACCGGAGGGGTGGACGCGGCGGATGGGGCGGCCGGGACCAATGGCCGCTCCCGGGGCGCTGGTGCACAGTTGCTCACGCGATGACGAGGTGCCCGGCTCTGCCCCACGCGACCCGTGGCGGTGGCGCCCGGGCTGGCTGGCGGGGGTGTGCGCGGTGCGGGGACACGATCCGGTACGAGGACTGCTCGTCGGCGGCCTGGGCGCGCTGCTCACGGTCGGCCTCACCGGGTCCTCCCTGGCCGCCCCGCCACCCAACCCGTCGGACTCCGACATCGACGGTGAACGGGCACAGGTCGACGCGAACGCGGCCAGAGTGGGGCGCCTCACCGGGCGACTGGCCGAGGTCGAGGCGCGACTGGACGCCGTGCTCACCGAGGTGGCGCTCCGGCGCGAGGACGCGAGCCGAGCCCAGGTGGACCTCGACAGGGCGCGGTGGCGCCACCAGGAGGCGGAGGACAGGGCGGCCGAGGCAGCCGAGGCCGCACGCGACGTGGGAGACCGGCTGACCGCGCTGCGGAGGGACATGGACTCCTTCGCCGCCGAGAGCTACCAGGGCGGTGGGGCCGTCAACTCGCTGGCCGCCTACCTCGGCGCCAGCAGCCCGAAGGACCTCCTGGACCGCGCGCACTACCTGGACGCCATCGGCGAGAGCCACCAAGCGGCGATGGCGGAGTTGCAGCACGTCAGCACCGACAAGGCCAACAAGGACGCCGCGGCCCGAGACACGCTTCGCGAGGCTCGGGCCAGCGCGGACGCGGCCCTCGAGGCGGAACGGGTCGCCGACGCCGCCTACCGGGCGGCGCGGGACGCCGAGGACGAACAACGGGCGCTCGCGGCCGAGATCGAACGAGAACGCGACGAGGTCCAGGAGGAACTGGACGCGGCCCGGGGCCGGGTCGAAGGACTGGAACGGCAGCGGCGCCAGTACGAGCGGTGGCGGCAGGAGGAGGACGACCGGCTGGCCGCGCTCCAGGTCGCGCCGCAACAGGTCGACCCGGGCGCCCTCGCCCCCGGCGAGTCGCACCACACGCCAGGCGCTCCCACCCCGCCCTCCGCTGCCAACCTCGCGATCGAGACGGTGGTGCGCCGTGCGCTGGCCCAGGTGGGGGTGCCCTACTCCTGGGGAGGGGGCAACGCGAACGGACCCACGCTCGGCGTCCGCGACGGCGGGGTCGCCGACGCACACGGGGACTACCGGAAGATCGGCTTCGACTGTTCGGGGCTCATGCTCTACGCCTACGCCGGCATCGGGATCGACATCCCCAAGTACAGCGGCTACCAGTACGAGGCAGGCCGGCGCGTGCCGCTCGCCGAGAAGCGGCGGGGTGATCTCGTGTTCTGGGCGACCGGCGGAAGGGTCTACCACGTCGCCCTGTACCTGGGCGACGGGATGATCGTCGAGGCACCGTACTCCGGCGGTCATGTCAGGGTCACCCCGATGCGCTACGGGGGCGCCATGCCGTACGCGGTCCGCCTCGTCTGAGGGGCACCGCCGCGAGGGCCGCGTCCTCACGCCGTCGCCAGCCACCGCCGGGCGGGGTGCCGCCTCCGGGGACGCGCCCGGCGGACGTGCGGGCCGTGGTCCTCCCCGGAGGGCGTGTGGTGGGCGCGGCTCGAACCGCCGGACGACGGGTACGTCGAGGTCCACGGCGGTCCAGACGGGCGACCGGCACCGGACGGTGCGGGCGATGCGCCAGCCCCACCACCGTCCGGCTGGCCAGGGCCGGGCGAACCGGGTCTCGGCGGGCCGAGCACCACGGGTGGACCGGTTCTGGCCCTCCCGCTGACGAACTCAGCGGGAGGTCGGCGGGGCGGATGCCCGGCGGGCGAACCCCGGTCGAAC